>JAGCKB010000244.1 GCA_017647725.1 Bacteroidaceae bacterium | reverse complement strand
TCACAGTAAACTTGCAATTTTGAGGCTTTTTCACTCCCTCGGCAGCGAGCTGCGAAAGTGACGCTGCGCCATCCCAATACCACAATCGGCGGCAATCTTTAATTATAGCCTCGTCGCCTTCGATGGCGGTCAAGGTTCCGTAGAATACACCTGCTCTGTCGGCGCGGATGATCACTTTTTTGTCGATAAATTGTTTAAACATAGCTTTTAGTTTTTTTGATTATTAATTAATTCATTGCGGGCACTTTGTATTTCTCGAACATAAGCAAGATACTTGCGCTCTCGTGATAAAATTTGCCGCCTATCTGGGCGTAGGCGATTTTTGCTTCGTCGCGGAGCTTCGTAAGGAACTCGTCGCTGCAGTTCAGCCAAGCCTTAACCTCGGCCGATGTCAGCCACACTTTTTCAAGCTCGCGGATGGGCAGCCTCTTGCGCTCCATCGCCTTTTTGCATTTTACATAATCACTTGTTGCCATATCTTTTTATTTTTATAATTTCTTTTTAAAAAAGCCGCAGCGCTATCATCGCGATAGGACTATTGCGGCAACGTAACCACAAACACAAAATAAGACCATCATATAACTATTAACTTCCGACTATGAAATGAAAAGAAATTTATCGGTTACGTTTTTCGGCTCGCGAGCTTGCGGGGGCGATAGTATCGACAACGACGCTGCGCTATGGTGAAGAAGCAATGCAAAGGTTGTCGTTGGCAGTCGTTCATCGCAAGAACTCTCTCGGTTGTGTTATCGGCGTGGGGTGTGCGAGGAGTGCAAAAACGACACGTCTCGCACGTTATCAACCTGGAAAGACTCGGGCGTCTCGCCGGTGGAGTCATAGCTGTGTTGACGATGGTACTTTAAACTCCACGGCTACCCCGCCATACTTCGCCACTGCCAGCTCGCGAATTTCTCTTGCGCGCGCGGTACGTGTCGTGCCCGCCAAAGCCGCCGCAACTGTGTTGCGATTAACTTTAAGCTCCTGGGCAATCTGCGCCACCCCGCCACGCTCTACAATTATCCTCATTTTCTCGTTGTTTGACGCTCTACGGCCTTGCGATGACGCGTAGCCGCGAGCAGGTTTATAACTGACGCTGCGAACAGCAGAAAGCCCCAAGTTACCTGCGGCACTGCGATAGCAGCGAATATCATCACAAAAAAAGATACATTCCACCACGCTTCGGCGACGAGCTCGCTTGCAATCACTCTCTTCGCGAGAGCTAATTTGCCAACTTCATGATCTGCGCGGCAGATTTTCAATGTTTCTGTGTCGATGGTTCTGTTTTTTTAAGCCTTTGCGTCGCGCCGCTGACGGACAACCGGCATCCCTATCGGCCTCGGCCAAAACGGCAGCGAGCAAAAGCGTTTGTTTATAATTTACTTATCAGTGTTACAATTGTAGCCGCTACAACTATGCTTAATAGCGCGTACACAAGGTTTCTGCGGTCAGCCGCCACAACGCGGCGATGGTGTTTAGCGCACATGGCGTTAATCTTATATCCCTCCTCTGGGGTGAGGGGCGCGCCTATCTCGCGCACAACGTCGAGAAAGCAAGCGTCGGGGTAGTAATAACCCGAGCCGTTTGCCCATTTGACGCGATACTTCGTGGCCTCGTAATTTTTCATAATCGTTTGGTTTTTATCGTGATTTTTACTTTCTTTGCTGTGCTTTGCATAGTTATTGACTAACCACAGCGCAAAGATATACCATTTGAAATAACCACGCAAGAAAAATTGGTAATTTTTTGGTGAAATTTATATTTCATTTGGTTATTTAGAAATATTCTAAATAATAATTTTATGGAAAAGATTGATAATTTGACAGTTATTAAAGAATTGATGTCGTTTTACAATTTGACACAGACAGAATTTGCCGCGAAAATTGGCATTCATCAAGCAAATTTAAGTGAAATGATGCGAGGGAAAAGAGCCTGCGGCAACGGAATTATGGCTAAAATCCGCATTGCATTTCCTAATATTAATACCATTTGGTTGGATACGGGCAAAGGGGATATTGAAAAGCCTCAACCACAGGTAATGCAAAATAATTACAACGGAAATAACAATTACGTTGTCGGTAACGGCAATAGTGTTCAATGCAGCGAGTGTGGCGCAGAGATTCAAACTCTCGAGGCCGAGGAGGTGGAACGCGCGCCCATCATTCCCGCAACGCTGGCACGTGCACCCCAAACAGACGTTCTCGAGGCAGTGCAAGAGCGCATCGGCAAGCTGGAACTTGCCCCGGTTGGGGTGATAGACACTCCCGTGAGCCTTTGGTATCGCGTGCAGGACGAAAGCCTCGCACCACGTTACGAGATTGGCGACCTCATAGCGCTATGGGCATACCCCAAAGGAGAGGAGGACCCAATCCCT
>JAGCKB010000243.1 GCA_017647725.1 Bacteroidaceae bacterium | reverse complement strand
TTTATCTTTGTATAAGCATTAAAAAAGAGTTCCGAGTCATAGGTAATTAGCGAGCCTCCCAATGTAAGTGTAAAGGGTTCGAATATCTTATTTATCGCTGTGCTATAGCTGAACAGATTCTCCTTATCCATTAGATAACGATAACCAAGTCCTGCATCTACGAACCAGTCGTTTTTAAAGTATAGTGTAGCACTTATATTGGCAACATACTTGGGGAAATAGCTGCATCCGATACCTCCCGACAGTGATGC
Organism: Bacteroidaceae bacterium; assembly: GCA_017647725.1. GTDB lineage: Bacteria > Bacteroidota > Bacteroidia > Bacteroidales > Bacteroidaceae > HGM04593. The sequence goes on along the minus strand of JAGCKB010000243.1, from coordinate 31,874 downwards.
AGTCCATTTACGGTTTATTTTACGCGTACACCCTAACAAGAACTGATAACCTGTTCCTCCATCATCATCACCTACAGCCTCTTCATCATTCCAGAACAGTGAGCCGTTTCGTCCCGAATAGTTTAGGCGTGCCGAGAAAGAGTTACTGCGACCTAACCATTCGTAACCAACGCTTGCAACACTTGTTATCACATCCTGCTCGCTGAAACGCGCCTGCATATACTCATAATCGACACGATTTTTTGCAATCTTATTGCGCAATCCTTTGAGCTTAGCAATATGCTCGTCGGCCTCATAAGGCGAAGGCTCGTAATATTTCTGATAGTGGAAGGCCGAGTCATTTTGATTATCGTACTCGTAGATGCGACCTTTTGTATAGAGCAGATTCTTATTGCCGGGGCTGTAAAGCAATGCACTCTCTATAGTCTCCATAGCCAAGGAATGTTTATCATTTTTAGCCAGCTCAATAGCAAGAAGTTCACAACTTGCGCTATAGGCTGTTATAAAATCGGTATTACCGCTGAAATCGTTAATATTATTGCGAAGCAACTCAACCGATTTCTCATACTCCTTTTCACGATTATAGATGGCTGCCTCCTTTAATATAAAAAGTGGGTCATTGGGATAAGCCTTGCGTCCAAGTGCAGTATATTTGTCGAAGCCGGCATTATCGTTCATTTGTCCCGATACATTAACGGCATACAGTAATCCCAAATAGTTCTTTGGGTCATACTCTAATAGTTGCACAACGGCCGAATAGGCCTTTGCGCTCTCCCCTTTCTCAATCTTCTCTTTGATATAAGGAACGGCAAGTTCTTCGTAGCCGTTTATATATAATTTTCTATCTATTGAATCGGTACTGCTTGCTATGAGTCCGCTGTATATTTGCAAAGCCTCTTCCTCTCGTCCAAGGCCATAGAACAACTCAGCCTCTTTTTGTAATCTTTGATTTACTGTAAGCGAAGGTTTTACATAGGTATATGTATCGTATGCCTCTTCATATTTATTGGCAGCAATATAACAACTGTATAATTTATGCAATGCAGCATTTGTCAGCTCTACATCAACAGCTGCATCTACGACAAATTTCAGTTCCGGTATAGCTTCGTGGTAGGAGCCGCTGTTGGTAAGCGACTCGGCCATTGCAAGCTTATGTGTACACAACGAGAATGCAATATCGTAATCATCGGGAAAATCCTCATACAATTTTGCAAGAACCCCAATGGCCTGTTTTTCATTACCCATAGAGCGATAAAACTCATACTCCATATATCGTATCTTTTTATCTTTGATACCATATACGCGCTTTGCCTCTTTAAGATAGTATATTGCATCCTGATGAAAGCCACGCATTATAGCAGTCTTTAAGAGAAAATCGAGAGCCTCGCGGTTATTCTTATCCTTCTCGAAAATCTTGGCATATATGGTATACGGGTCGTTATTGTGTCCCTGTCGCGCAGTTTCCAATAGTAGTTCGTTATACAGAGCACGGGCTTCCGGGGTATTGTAACCGCTGTTGATAAAATACTGCACACGAGCCAATGCGAGTGAGAGCTGACCGGTCTCATTAAGTATACCTACTTTCTTACGCAACAGTGTTATATTACCCGGATTCTCGGCAAGTGCCACCGATGCCTGGTCAATGGCTTTATCCATAAGATGGGCATTATAATAATGATTAATCAGTGCCAACTGATAGTCAATATTATTGGGATCGATACTTACAAGTTCGCGAAGGGTATTTCCCACAGCTACAAGATTGCCTTCCCGTTTTTGTTTGGTATACTCTACCTCAAGTTCATAGAAATAGGCATCTTTAATTTGTGTATTATTGGGATATATCTGTTGTAAGCGTTTAAAAAGCCTTGTAGCCTCTCTTGTGTTACCTTGTTTTTTATAAAGTTCTATCTTCTTGCGCCACAATCCTTCCCAATACGGGTTTATCTCGAGAAGCTCGTTTATATAGCATATTGCCGAGGAGTAGTTTCCTGTAATATCCTCTACAGTAACAAGCATCTGCTTTGCCTCAACGTTATTATAGTTGGCATTGACAGCTTTTACAAGATAGAAACGTGCCTTGTCGTAATCCTCTTCGCGCAACCAATACTTTCCTGCAAGAGTATTTAGGTTAGAGTCATCGGGATAACGTTTAAGTCCGGTGTCAAGTACCTTTTTTCCGCTCTGCCACTGTTCTTCACCAAACAATTCTTGAACTTTATCATAAAATTCAACAGGAAGGGTTATCCTCGACCTTTCATCTGCATTAATCGGTATAACTGCAAAGAACAGTAATACCAACAATATGCACAATATTCTATTTGTCAGTTTTTTCATCACGTTGCTTTTTAGTTTGTCTTGTTGTCTTCTATTGCAGAATTAGAATCCTCATCAACCGGTGCGTTTGATGTATTATCTTTCTTAAATCCTTTTCTCTTCATTTCGCCCCACTTAAAGTCTCTCGAAGTCAGGTAACTGAAATATCCTTTCAAAGCAAATATAACCGTTAAAGGATGGTATATGAATGCCTCTAAGATAGAGGGTATTGCAAGCCAGGCATACCATCGACGTTTGCTATATACACGACCTGTATAATTATCGTAATTTATGCACATTGTATTTACAAATTGCATAAACATATAAACAGTAAAGAGCAAGAGCCAAAATGTAGTCCAGTTTACGGCACCTGAGATAATGAGGAATAATAGGACAAAGAATCCTAATAACTCAACCACCGGACCAAGAAACTCAAAGATAAAGAGATAGGGTAATGTAACTGTTCCGTATACCCCATACTTGGGGTTGAAAACAATATCCCAATAAAGATGGAAGAACTGGAAGAGACCACGTCCCCAGCGCGTGCGTTGGCGATTAAAAATTGTGAGAGTTGTAGGGCCCTCTGTCCAACACACCGTCTGTGGAACCTGTGTTACTTTATATGGTGTCTTAGTATGGTACATATAAGCAGTCATACGGGCTATCATATCCATATCTTCGGCCATTGACAGTCCGTGATAACCACCTACACGAATAGCTATCTCGGTATCAAAAAGTCCGAATCCGCCCGACACGTTGGGCATTCCTCCAATAGCTGCCCACCACGTTTTTCCAATGAGGAAAGAACGCATATACTCCAATTCCTGGAACATTGGCAAAAAAGAGATCGGCGGACGTAGCTCACTTAGGCGTCCCTCTTTCATGGTGCAACCGTTTGCCATACGCATAGTCGCACTTACAGCAATGACACGTTTGTCCGACGAGAGCACATCCCAAACAAGATAGTAGAGACCTTGTGGATTAAGTACGCAATCGACATCGGTACAAACAAAATAGGGATACTGTGCAACATTTACTCCTGCATTAGATGCATCGGCCTTTGTTCCTCCATTCTCTTTGTCCACAACTACAAGACGTTTGTACTTTTCGTTGGTGCTCCTGAAAAGGCGTTTATAGGGTTTTGTCTTAATATATTCTATATAATTATATGGAACCTCGACAAGGTCGAAGTTCTCTATCAGTTTCTCAAGAGTCTTATCCTTGGAACCATCATTAACGATTATAACCTCGAACTTGGGATAATCCATACCCAAAAGCGAATTGACATTATCGACCACCGTAGTCTCCTCATTGTAAGCAGGAGCTACGATTGAGATTCCCGGTGTATGCGGCGAATTGAGCAGGATACGCTTTATGTATTCGGCCGAGTAGTACTTTTTTCTTTTGTGTATCTGCAAAAAGGATACTATTGTCATCAGCAGGTAGGATAATATGAGCCCACCGCTGTAGAAAATCATAAAATAATTAAAGAATGTAAAAAGCCAATTATTCATCTCTCGTATGCTCTATCGTTTGTAATTGGGTTCTTAATATGTTCAAAACGCAACTTATCTTTTTCATCAGCAGCGAGTTCTAAAGAATGAAATGCTGCTCTACCCTCCTCGCCACAAAAATAGAGAGCGTTAAGAATTGTCATCATCACCTTTTCGCGACGTGCAAGAGTGTAAGCCTCTTTATAGAAACTTACAATTTTAGGACCTCGGATACCAAGTTCACGCAATCCCACAATAATAGATGCACGCATATATCCTCCGGAGTTGGCAAACATCGCACAAATCTCGTTCTCCATCTTTCTATATCCTAATTTTCCAAGAGCACGTATTGCGCGACCTTTGATATGTGTATCGTTAGTCTTTAACATATAATCATACAGGTCGTCGCATAACTCTGTTTTATTAAAAAAGGCAATCTCATCGATAGTAAAAATTCTAAACTTATTATTGGGTTGTTCCAATTTTATCCAATCGATAAAGTTAGGCATCAGCATATTGTTGTCACTACGATACAATAACATATCATGGATAGAAGGACCATCACTGTCGTGGAAGATAAAATCGGTATCGGGTTCCATATATCGGAAGGGGTCTTCGCGATTGGTAAATGTATATGTCGAGCGTGCAACACTGCGCAATTCTTTATTACGATGATAAGCAAAGCGCGTAGACACCGAGCCTCGCAGTGTACAATCGAGAATCTGAGCAGTCTGAAAACAACGTATACAGGTCGAGACACTACCCTTCTCTATTCTATCCTCGAGCCATCCAGCAACATTAAGTACATAAAGAATCTGCTGATAATTATGACGGTTCAAATGACGTTCTTTATAGTCTTGAATCTTCTCTGCCAATAATTTTGAGATAAGTTCCAATTCACTACTCGAAAATTTCGATGATAGTTCCCTACCACGACAATCGAGAATCTTTTCACGTATATAGTCTTCGTTAAGGTTTTCGGGATTTGTAAGTATCTCTCGGAATACTGAAGAGTATTTTTCACGAACTTTCTGCAGTTTCTTTTTCTGCCAAATTATTATCTGATTCCTAATAAAAAGTATGAGTATGCTTAAAGGGATAGTAAGAATAAGCCCGATAAGCACTACCGAGCTAACCCTTATCATCAGTGGATATTCTAAAAACTTGTAATATAGTGAATATATAAAATACCATAAATATTCGAAATACCCAAGTTCATAAAACGTATATGTCTGTTCCATTCTGTTTTATCTTTCGGTCAATGTTTGTGTTATGCTAATTATGTTCCAAGTTACAAAATTTATCATTGTAACTTGGAACTTTAGCATTGTACGACCTATCGTTACTCCGGTCGTTTACTGTAATTTATATCTTCTTCGGCATAATAGGCCGAGGTAGTTTGTCCATAGGTGTATGTGCAACAGTCTCCACTTTTTGGCCATCCTGTGAATGAGGTCTGTGCACACTCGGTATTTTGCAACCATTCCCAAACAGTGGCAGGTGTTACACTTGAATAGATGTAGTTATGAATTTCGAATGTAATTCCATCGTCATAAACCTTACGAGCAAGTTTAAGCGCTTCGGCACAGCTACTGCCTTCAATAAGAATTTCGATACCGTTGGTCATATGTGTCACATAGATATATGTCTCGAAGTGAGCATTACCTATTTTGAACTCAACCTTAATCTTCTCGGTAATTTCCTCTACAGGCTCGCCTTCGAATACATAGCCCCAAGTATCACCTACTCGGATATCGAAATCATCGGCTACAGCTGTATATTGTCCCTCAACCGGGAGGAAAATGCGTACATTAACAGTATCTCTCAAATGTACGGTTGTCTTTATCTCATTCCAATTCTGGTGTTCTTGCTGGTGAATATCAAACTCAACCTCGCCCTCACCAACTTTATCACTGCCATCATTGTCATTATCATCACCGGGGGTAGGATCGGGAGTAGGCTCAACCTTTGTATCCTCCAACTCCTCATCTTTATCGTCCTCGGGAAGTTCTGTTACATCCTTTGTAGTAAGAATACCATCTACGTGCCAACCATCACTCTGAAGCTTAACGATGTACCATATAACGTGATATTTTGTAGTATCTATTGCCTCGCCATTGATAGACCACTTTGTTATATCGGGAGTCTCGACGATTATCTCATTGGTAGCACTACCATCGCTACTGTAGATATACTTTTTTACACCTGTGTTGTAATAATTCCACTTTGCAGGCTTAATAGTTGTATTTGCGAGATTGGTCTCAATGACTCCACGATTAATTTCGCCGTAGTACGATGAACCATTGGCATCCTGAGGGTAGTAGAAACGGGGATTTATAGTACCATGGTCGGTGATAGCCTCACCATCGAGACGTATAAAGAAATAGGCTCTCTCGAGACTGTTATCGGTTGTACCCATAAACTTGTCTTCCCATCCCTCATTCATCTCATCGTCGGTACAATCTTTCCAATCGTAGTCCTCGTCATTCATATTAGGGCCACAGGGGTCTTTGTCACCCCAACTGTTTGGGCGATGCCAACTATTATCCTTACATTTAGCCGATGCTGTTGATGACCTTTTACCATAAGTCTCCATATTCTGAAGAAGAGTTGCAAAAGCTTCATCATACTTTTTGCCAATAACAGTGTCATCATCCGATGTACAAGCCACAGTGCAGCACAATACGAATACTGCTGTGAAGAGATTTCTTAGATTCTCAAATAATTTTTTTCTCATAGTCACAATTTGTTTTGTTTAGTAATTTTGTTTTGTTTGGTAATTTTGTTTTGTTTTTATTGATTTTATTAATTATATTGCAAAAAAAATACTGTACCTATAGGCACAGCAAAACAGCAACACACATTCGCGCAGAACAAGCCACGCAAAGTATTGATTATTGAATTGTTTACAAATACAATAGAGGGAGGTGAAGTATTATACATTACCGATACGGGGCAACATACAGCACCAATGGGCCGCTCTGTTAAAAGAGAATGTTTTACAGATAAAAACATATAATGTATTTGTGTTATTAATTAAAATTTTCGTTACTAAGATACTTGCATTTTTCTTAACTCAAAACATTTTAACAAGAAAAGAGTTAATCGTTAATTTTTTTTCACAAAAATTTTAAAAATTAATTAAAATTTAGGAGTTGTTTGAATTTAATTTATTTTATTTCGTTTTTTTTGAGAGCTATTATTAAGTAGATTTTCTTTCGCCGAAACGTTCATCGTAAATATAGAATTATTTTCCAATAAAATTCAAACAGTTTCTTAATTCTGCAAAAGAAACAGCTACATAAAAGGTGTCAGCACATATCCCAGCCATCCACAGAAACGATTAATCCAAGGACGCGATTTCCAATACTCTTTTGTCAAAAGGAATGATTCTTTCTTGTCATTACGATAGTGTGTCATAAGTTCCTCGGTATCATCCTTGTCGAAGATAAACAGATTGCACTCGTAATCGTAACAGAGACTGCGACTATTAAGATTGGCCGAACCCACTGTGCAGAAGCGTCCATCGACACTCATAACCTTAGCGTGATTGAAACCTCCATCGTAGAGATAAACCACCGCACCTTTTTTCATAAGCTTATAGGCTGTATAAAGAGCAGCATCGGGTGTAAAGGATATATCCGATTTTGAGGAGAGCATAATCTCGACATGTACCCCATTCTTTAGTGCATCTTTCATTGCACCACGCACTATATATGTGGGAATAAAATAGGGATTAATTATGTGCACACTGTCTTTGGCTGCATATATAGCATTGGCATAAACGCGACGCATATTCTCGGCCGTACGTTTAGGCCAACGGTCAACGACAACAGCTCGTGCATCGTCCTTAGTCGAGGGGCGAGGATAGTAATCACTTCCACCTACATTCTGTCCCGTCTCGTGGTTCCACATTGCAAGAAAAACATTCTGTAGCTGCGCAACAACAGCTCCCTCGACACGTGAGTGAATATCGCGCCATTTACCCACACCTTCGAGACCATTGACATAATAATCGGCAACATTTATTCCGCCTGTATATCCAATCTTTCCATCAATAACTACAATCTTGCGGTGGTCACGATGATAGGCGTGGTTTATCCAAGGGAAATTTATAGGGTCGAACTTAACAATCTCAATACCTCTTTCGCGTATTTTTTCAAGATGCTCCTTTTTCAGCGGACGGTTATTTGACATATTACCGAATGCATCGAACAGCGCGCGCACCTCTACCCCACGCTCGGCTGCGCGAGCAAGTGCCTCAATCACCACTGCGTTTAATGAGTCGTTGCGAAAATTAAAATACTCCAAATGTATATGGTGCTTGGCCTGTGCAATATCCTTTAAAAGATGCTCAAATTTTATCTTGCCTCCATTCAGAATCTCGACACTGTTACTATCGGTTATTAAAATATTCTTTTCATTAAGATATTTCATAAGTGCAACATCGGACGTTGCATAGTTATTACGTTCCAATGCTACAAAACGCGACTTACAAGAGACTAAAAGAGGTAAAAGTAAAATCAGGTATATCAGTCTGTTCATATTATACAGATTATAAACACAAAAATCTGGTATTTTATTTCGAGACGCGAAGATACAAAAAAACTGCCACCTTATAAAAAAGATGGCAGTTTTTTAACCTTATGCAACTTATATTACTTTGCGGGTGACATCATAATCTCGACAAAGTTACCGCTGTTTACAATACTCTTAAGTACTGAAAGTACATTCTCGGCGTTGATTTGTGCAACAGCCTCTTCGTACTGCTTGTCATAGTCGTACTTATCGTTCTCCCAAATGGTAAGAACCGACATCCAATAGCCATTGCTGATACGCTGCTCGGGGATATTCTTCTTGAGATTCTCAGCTACTTTTGAAAGTTTATCGGCAGGAATACCATCTTTGATAAGATTCAACACAGCCTCGTGCGCCATCTTGGCAAGTTTCTCGGCCTGCTCGGGGTTGGTCTCAAATGCGACCTGAATAGCTGCATACTCCTTGGGTTCATCGGCAGCTGTTGCAGCTACGCTTGCACCGTAAGTACCACCCTCACTCTCGCGAAGAGTCTCGGTAAAGACCATATCAAGAATCTGTTTTGCAGCATCGAGCATAACTCCATTCTTAACGCTATATGGCATATCGGCCGAATAGAGTTGGAATACAGTTGTCTTAGGTGTCTCCATTGCAACCTGAGGATGCTCAATCACCTCACCTTTAACAAAATACTCACCACGGTCGTTCCATTTTGTAGCCTTGCCACCCTTTGCAATAGAACCGATATATTTCTCTATAAGAGGCTTTGCTGTCTCTACATCCACATTACCCACGATATAAAGTGTTGCACCATTTACACCATCGAAAAGACGGCGGTAAACAGCCTCGGCTGTAGCAATATTGGCTTTCTCAATAACATCGTTGCTGATAACCTGACGACGGGGGTTATTACCATAGATTGTGTTCATAAGAATCTGCTGGAACTTGAAGCTGGGCTGGCCCTCAAGGTTGGGGAGCAGAGCCTTAATCTGTGTAATTCCAAGCTGATACTCTTCGTCATCGAAACGAGGATCCATATAGTTCAGGTAAACCATCTGAAGCGCAGTCTCGAAATCCTTGGGAGTAGCCTCGGCTGTCACACCGTGACGCAATGAGCTGATGAAAGGTGTGCAACGAATATTCTTTCCTGCGAGCATCTTACGAAGCTGTGTACCCGAGAATTTAGAGATACCGCTATTCGAATTGAACATACCCCAGATATTATCGTCGAACGATGCAAGTTCGTCGTTCTCGATAAGTGAGCGTCCACCCTTCTCGACAAGGTTTATGCTAATCTGGTCTTTCTTGTAATCGGTCTTCAGAAGCACCACTTTCACACCGTTAGAGAGCTGCCAGGTTACAGAACCATGGATACCATTTTTCATTTTCTTCGACGTTGCGCCCTTAAGAAGGCTCTCGTCGATAAGAGGCTCGTTTGTGCTCTCCTCTACGTTTGCAGCAATCTCGGCATTCTTAACCTCGGCAAGAGTAGCTGTCAGCTGCTCGGCTGTGGGCTGTACGAGACCTTCGCGCTCGGGAGCCTTTGAGATAATAACACAGTTTTTCTCGGGGATTACCTGTGAAAGCACCTGCTGAAGTACGGGAGCAGAAATCTGACCCATCACAACCTTTGCAAGCTCATGCTCGGTCTTAGGCTCAAGGTTATACTCACCCGAGAAGAAGCTATTGAGGATGGGGTTTACAAGCTCGGCATTCTTACGTGTCTCGGCTGCTGAAACGCGTTTCTCAAGGCGGCTGAGTATTCTCTCCTTTGCACGCTCAAGCTCGGCATCACTGAATCCGTAACGTTTCATCTTCTCGACCTCGGTGAGGTATGCTTTGAATGCCGACAGAGCCTCGCCATCCTTGAACGATACTGTACCCTGTACTGCATCACTCGACTCGCACAGACCTCCAATATGGAACTGAGCACCCAAGAAAGGCGCATCGCTCTTTGACGTAATATCGTTGAAACGCTCGCTCATAATAGTACCGACGAGCGACTTGATAATATCGTTCACAAACGCAACGTCGGTGTTACGATACTGACGGGGCATAGGAGCCACACGCCACAGAATCTCTATCGAAGAGCTTGAAGCCTCGGGGTCGGTGAGCACAGCCACCTGAGGAGTCTCATTCTCGGGGATTGCGATAACAGGCTTAACTGTGGGCTGAGCGGGCGCGGGAATCTCGCCGAAGATTGTCTTTATCTTTGCCTCAATCTGGTCGGGGTCGATGTCGCCTACGACAACTACAGCCTGCATATCGGGATGATACCAAGTGCGGTAGAAATTAGTAAGGCTCTCGTACTTAAAAGTCTTCAACTGCTCCTCGCCACCAATGAGTGTACGGCGCGACATCTGTGTATCGCCAAAATAGTAAGGAAGCGATTTCTCGAGCATACGCCAGTCGGCTGTACGACGGCTGCGACGCTCCTCAAGGATTACACCACGCTCGGCATCAATCTCCTCGGGGGCGCAAGTAACGTAGTGCGAGTAGTCGCGCAGAATCATAAGACAAGAGTCCACGATTCCCTCGCGCACAATGGGGATATTGTTGAGCATATAGCTTGTCTGCTCGAATCCGGTAGATGCGTTGATGTTGCGTCCGAACTCGGCACCGATGCTTTGCAGATACTCAAGAATTGCCTTGCCGGGGAAATTCTTTGTTCCGTTGAAACACATATGCTCGAGGAAGTGAGCAAGACCATCCTGGTCGTCGCTCTCCTGGAAAGCACCCACATTTGTAGCAAGATAGAACTCGGCTCTTTGTGCAGGCTGAGCATTCTTGCGAATGTAATAGGTGAGTCCATTCTCTAACTTACCAACCTTTACGGCAGGGTCGCTGGGCAGTTGGGTCTGTCCGAATGATACAAGTGCGATAAAAAGCATCGCACAGGAAAAGAAAAACCTTTTCATAGTTTGATAATTATTTATAAATTTATTGATAAGATATATCATATTTTAGAAGCTGTTTAAATTTCTAAAAAATATATTCTTACAGAAGCTGATAGTTTCGCCGTTTTTTATGTTCAATAATGCCTGTTTCTTTCTTTTTTGCGGTTACATAGCCTGCTATGCACCCTTAAAAAATAAATAAACATTCTATTCTTGCTCTATAAAAAACTTGGCGATATAATTTTAAACAGCTTCTTAGCAGGTCGGCTCTATGATATTTTGGAATACTACCCAATATAGCAAAAAGAGCACTTATTAATATATAAAGCCGACAAATTTACTACTTTAGTCTGTAAAATAGAAAATTTTCAAAAAAATTAACAAAAAGAAGAGAAATAATAATGCGGATGGCCAAAAAGCGATAATGAGCCATCCGCATTGTTATGAGATTGAATAAAAAGAGATGTTTTTAGGCTTGCGAAACGTCGAAAGGTATAGTTGACAAGCTCTCTTACTTATATAAATAGCGTTTTATACTGCCTTTCGGTGTTTTTGCAAAGGGTTCGTCACACAGTTCAAAATCGCTAATCTGCGAATAGGCAGGAATAATATTGTTCAAAGCCTCGATATTCTTCTCCATCACAACAGAATAGGTCTCGGCATTTACACCTTCCGAAGCAAGCTGCTCGGCATTGGGAACAATGAGAGCCACAAACTTCTCGCCACGCTGCACCACGATAGACTCTGATATATACGGGAGGGCATTCATCTTAACTTCAATCTCCTCGGGGTAGACATTCTGTCCGTTGCTCGAGAGGAGCATACTCTTGCAACGACCTACAAGGAAAAGAGTGCCATCGCTATCAATTGTTCCAAGGTCGCCGGTACGGAACCAACCATCATTAGTAAACACTTCGCTCTCGGCCTCGGGATTCTTGTAATATCCGAGCAAGAGATTGTCACCCTTTACAAGCACCTCACCAACCATATTATAGGGGTCGGATGAGTCTATTTTTGCCTCCATACGCTCAATAATCTCGCCACACGACTTTAATTTGTATTTACCCAAATGGCCAAGAGCAATAAGGGGACCGCACTCGGTCATTCCGTATCCTGTAACGAATGGCATCTGCAGTTTTGTGATAAGTAAATCCTCGATATACTCGGGGATGGCAGCACCACCGGTTATGATAACCTCGCAGTTTCCACCCATATAAGAGAGAAGAATAGTACGCAGAGCCATACAGAACTCGGGATTATGCTTGTAGTCATCAAGGCGTGCCTTGCCTGTCTTGCTGTTCACAAACTCTCCTATGGCAAACTCGGCAAGTTTGGATAGAACAAGGGGAACCATCATTACAACACGGGGACGAACAAGTTGCATTGCATCCTTAAGTATCGATGGTGCAGGGGGCATACCAAGCACAGTAAGGTGCATACCTGCACATACACAGGAGAGCATATCGGCCAACAGACCAAATATATGAGTAAAAGGAAGTACACTGAGGAACGACTCACCCGGGCGATAGGGGCAATGGAAAAGGAACGACTCGACATTGCTACTTATACATTTTACCGAGAGCATCACACCCTTAGGATTACCAGTAGAACCCGATGTGTAGTTAAGGCAGCATAGCTCGTCCATTTCGGGTAACGGATACTCTACTGCATCGGCGGTAAAACCCGCAGGATGCGCAGCTGCAAAAAGTTCCTCGCGACGAGCATAAATCTGGGCAAAATTACCACGCGAAGCAAGAAGTTCCATACTTTTCATATCGAACACCGCGATGAGCTGAGGCATTGTATCGAAATCCATCGACTCGAATATCGCCTTCTCGGTAAACAGAATCTTACTATCGGAGTGATGAACAAATTTCTGTGTATCAACAGGAGTAAATCCATTAAAAAGCTGACAAGCAACATAACCGCCCGATGTTGCTGCCATAAAAACAACTGCCCAATTGGCACTGCTACGAGCATTGAGCGATATTTTATCGCCATGTACAAGACCGGCCTCGCGCCATACAAGATGCATTTTTTCAATCTCGCGCGCCATATCGGCATAAGTCAGTGTAATGCCACGATAATCACTTACAGCAGGAGTAGCCCAACAGCTTTTTACAATCTCTTGAAATCTTGATATAAAGTTCTGCATAATTTTCTATTTACAGCCTTTGAATATTGTATTTTTGGTTTTGCGGGACAAAAGTAGATATAAAAAAAATACAAATTGCACATTTTTTTAATTTTGTGCAATTTTTTCATATTTTTTCATAGTCACAAAAATTTATTTATATTTATTGTTCATTAAATTCACATATTCTAGGATATATTGTCTAATACAATAATTAAAAACAAAAGTTATTAAAGACCTTGAAAACCTCATAGCGCTCGCTGTGAGAAATATTCAAGCAAGCTTGATATTAATGTTTATGAAGCTCTGCTGCGCTCATTCCGTGTAAAAAATTCACTTTTCACCCACTCGCTTATTGAACTTTCGCTCGTTTGTTCGTATAGTTGATGTAGTTTGATTAAGAATCTTTGAGTATCAAACCATTAAGAAGAACTTGCATGAGAATGGGCAATGGATAAGAAATTGCTAACTTGTTTTGTTACACTATATTCCTCATGCTTTTCAAATAACTCTTTTATAAGTACAAAGATACGATTTTTTCTCCAATTATAAAAATCTATCCCTAAAAACTCTATATGAGATAAAGAAAATGACATAACAATTTTGTAGCTGGACTAACAAGAAATATATAATGTTATGTCACAATCAGTATTTAACAACATTCAGAGAGGTCACACCGACCTACTATCAGGTATTGCCTTTGGTTGAGATGATGTGCTCTGTGGAAGTATTGAAATGATTATGGGACTCGATACCCGTAATGTCGATATCTCCCGATGGTACGACCTGACAACCACCAATGCCCTGAGCATAAAGTTCTATGCCAATGGCCGCATTGATGTCAAGTTCAAGGAGAGCGCTGCGGTAGAAAGTTGTTTCAAGAGACTCCGACTAAGCGAAATCAAACTGAGAGATGAGAACTGATGACAACACGATATGTATGACACTCCGTAGACTATGCTTGCGGACACACTTTTTATTTAATTGATTTTTTTCCACAATTGAACATGATTACTCAAAAAAAATATCTAATTTTGCATTGATTTTTTGGTTCCATTGAATTTAATCATTGGATGTGTATTCCAGGTAACCACATAAAAAACAGGAAATATGAGACAAAAAGTATCAGTATTATTTATGCTGTTGGCTGTCGTATTTGTCGTTTGCCTAATTACAGCGAATCTCTTAGAGACCAAAATCCTTGATTTTTTTGGCATAACAACCATCACAGCAGGAATGTTGATTTTTCCAATCTCCTATATCATCAACGACTGCATAGCTGAAGTTTGGGGATTCAGACGAGCTTCTCTCGTTATATGGACTGCATTTGTAATGAATTTCATAGTGGTTTCAGCAGGTCTACTTGCTGTTCATCTACCGGCAGCCTCATATTGGGAAGGAGCAGAACATTTCAATTTTATTTTCGCTTTTGCCCCACGTATTGTTGTTGCGAGTTTACTAGCTTTCATCTCTGGATCATTTGCTAATGCTTATATTATGAGCAGAATGAAGGTTCTACACGGTGGAAAATATTTTTCCATGCGTGCAATCATATCAACAATTGTAGGCGAGTCCATCGATTCTGTCATATTCTTCCCCATTGCGTTTGGTGGCATTATTGTTTTTCGAGATTTACTTATATTAATGATTACTCAAATTATCATGAAATCAATGTATGAGGTTATATTGCTTCCAATAACCATCAAAGTTGTGAAAACCTTGAAACATATAGAGGGTATGGACACCTATGATGATGGAATATCATACAATATTTGGAAATTGAATCAAAACTAAATATTCTTGCGCTTCCATAGTGAAATCTAAAATGAACATGATAAATTAGGATTCCGCTTTCGTATTGTTCTGTAGTGACCTAAACTTCCGTTTTGTTTCTATTGGGCAAACGGAAGTTTAGGTTATCTATTTATACTACTAAAATATAAATTAAGTATGCCAGAATTAAAAGAACAACTCTCATTATTGGGAAAAAGTACAGAGTATCGTCATGACTATGCTCCTGAAGTATTGGAGGTATTTGACAATAAACATCCAGAGTTTGATTATTGGGTACAATTCAATTGTCCTGAGTTTACGAGTCTATGTCCTATTACGGGACAGCCTGACTTTGCTGAAATACGTATCAGTTATATCCCTGATATAAAAATGGTCGAGAGCAAGAGTCTGAAGTTATATCTATTCAGTTTCCGCAATCATGGGGCATTTCACGAAGATTGCGTAAATATTATAATGAAGGACTTGATAAAATTAATGAGCCCCAAATACATCGAAGTGATAGGAATATTCCTACCAAGAGGAGGTATATCAATCTATCCATATGCTAATTATGGTCGTCCAGGGACAAAATATGAGCATATAGCTACACAAAGAATCCTATCTCGTCCTTGAATACAATATTTAACATTGACTATTCACACTCCCTTGTCTGAAAAATCGGACAAGGGAGTTCTTTTTCATGTAACCGTCGTTTAATTGAATGCTAATATTTCTGAACTACTATTATGTACGACTATTCTGAGGCAAGCTGCTACCTTAAAGGGAATTGTGAAAGATAGTTCTACAAGAGAACCGTTGATTGGTGTGGCTGTAACAGGGTATGTGAAAGAGATTAAAGATGCTGTTTCTACAAACTTTCCCTTCTATAAAAAGGCAACGGATAGGTAGCAACTCTTTCTCTAAACCCAACCATATACGGTTCTTTCTGCCGAAATTAAAAATATGGCAGGGTAACACAAAAATGGTATAAGTACCAACCACTTATCAAATTTTGCCCTCATTCAGCCATTATTACGCAAGTTCTTATTATATTTGCGATAAATAGCGAACATTAGACTGCACTCGCTGCAAAATATCAAAGTGAACTTTGTCTATCTCGCTCGTTTGTTACTATATTTGCGATAAATCGCGAACAATAGACTGCACTCGCTGCAAAATGTCAAAGCGAACTTTGTCTATCTCGCTCGTTTGTTACTATATTTGCAAGGAAATACAATGCAAAGAGATTGTTTGGAACCATATCTAAACAAAAATCACGTATTGCACATTTTTAAATATAGACCAACCTATTATGATGAATAAAGAGATTAAAACAGATGCAGAGATCATGGAGAATCCCTTCTGCACACCATATAATACTCCATTTAATGCTATTCCTTATGACCGAATAACATTGGAACATTTTATCCCCGCTGTAAAAGAGGGAATAAGACGAGAACAGGAGAGCATTGATAATATTTGCAATAACCCAGAGGCTGCCACATTCGAGAATACCATCGAAGCTTTTGAGCGAGCAGGAGAAATGTTAGGCGATGTAATGTGTGCTTTCGAGGCGCTGATAAACTCACGCAGTTACGATAAGATAGTGGCTGTTTCGGAGGAGATTCATAAGCTATACACAGTTCACCGCAATAACATAACGCTGAATAAAGCGCTTTTTGCAAGAATAAAAGCTGTAAAAGAGCAAAACAACAGCAATCTTAAAAAAGACCAGAGAAGACTGCTTGAGGAGACATACAGAATGTTTGAGCGCTCGGGAGCTAATCTGGACGATGCCCAGGGCGAGGAGTACCGCTCACTGAGCGAAAAACTGAGTATGCTCTCACTGAAATTCCAAGAGAATCTAATAAAAGACACCGACGAATATACACTTCATATCACCAATGAGGCTGATGTCGAGGGTATGCCTGCCGACCTTCTGGAGGCTGCAGCTGCCACAGCAAAGGAGCAAGAGAAAGAGGGTTGGATATTTACTCTGCACCGCCCGAGCTATCTTCCTTTCATAACATTCTGCCGCAACCGCGAACTTCGCCGACAGATGTATATGGCATACAGCACATTATGCGCCAAGGGAAATGAATATGACAATCGCGAAATTGTAAAAGAGATTGTAAATGCACGTCTCAGTTTTGCAAACCTATTGGGTTACGACACATACAGCGATTACATACTCGCCGAGAGAATGGCAAAGAACAGCGATGCTGTGTTTGCTCTGCTTGGAAAACTGACTTGGGCCTATCTGCCTGCAGCACGCAAAGAGATGGACGAGATAAAGGCTATCGCATACGCAAGCGAAGGCGATGGATTCGAGTTTATGCCTTGGGACTTTGCCTTCTACAGCGAGAGGCTGAAAGAGCAGAAATTCGACCTGAGCGACGAGATGCTACGTCCCTATTTTAATCTTGAACAGGCTATTCACGGTGCATTCTATCTTGCTACACGCCTCTACGGAATAACATTCAAACTTTGTCACAATGTCCCCACATTTCACCCCGACGTAAAGGTGTGGGAGGTACTCGACTACGACGGTTCACACCTTGCACTACTCTACTGCGATTTCTACACACGTAAAGGAAAGCACGGCGGCGCGTGGATGGACTCGCTGAAACCACAATGGCGCGATGCCGAAGGAAACGACCATCGTCCCCATGTGACACTATCGACCAACTATCGTAAGCCTCAACCCGGAAAGCCCACTCTGCTTACCTTTGACGAGCTTAATACGCTAATGCACGAGTTTGGTCACTGTATGCACGGAATAGTATCGGATGTAACATACGCAAGCCAATGCAGTCCCAATGTGCTGTGGGACTTTGTAGAGATGCCATCGCAGATAATGGAGAATTTTATTACCGAGGAGGACTTTTTAAAGGCATTTGCTTTCCACTACGAGAGCGGCGAGGTTATCCCCAAAGAGCTATTGGAGAAACTACTCGCAGCGCATACATTCAAGGCAGCCTACCAATGTGTACGTCAGGTAGGTCTCGGACTCATCGACCAGGCTTGGCACAACAGAACAAAGAGATTCGATGGCGACGTACTCGACTATGAGCATAAAGCCACTGCTGCACTGAGACTTATGCCCGTAATGCCCGAGACTGCCATCACTCCACAATTTGCGCATATAATGTCGGGAGGATATTCGGCCGGATATTATAGTTACAAATGGGCCGAAATGTTGGATGCCGATGCATTCTCGCGCTTCAAAGAGGAGGGAATAATGAATATGAAGGTGGCACAATCACTGCGCGAAGAGATACTTTCGCGTGGAGACACCGAACATCCACAAGAGTTATACATACGTTTCAGAGGTCGCAAACCACAGATAGACGCGTTGCTCGAACGCGACGGAATTAAATAAGAAACAATGAAAAAGATATTTTTTGCACTTATTGCAACACTATTACTTACCGGATGCGAAAGCGGCGACGACCTTGGTGAGATATTCCTAAACAAGACTTGGAAATTATCTTTTTTCCAAGAGGGAAGAGAACGCAATATAGCCAAAGAGGGTTACAGCATAAGATTCTATGAGAGCAGTTTCACAGCAAACACTCCATCGGGTGCAGCTATAGTGGGAAATTGGCAAGCCGATAACAAAAATCGCGCACTAAGATGCACCAACGTGCGCGTAGGCGATGGCAGTATTGCAAAAGACACCACAGCCACAAAAATGAAACTGTTCTTAGAAAAAGCATCGAGCTACAACGGCGATGCCAACTGGTTGCAGATAAGACAACAAGACAATGTATATATGCAATTCCATAACCGATAAAATATTAAAAATATGGATAAGAAGAGACACGACTTAGACAATCGTTATATGAGTATGGCCAAGATATGGGCCGAGAATTCATACTGCCAACGACGTAAAGTGGGCGCACTGATTGTAAAGAACAATATGATAATTTCGGACGGATATAACGGCACCCCATCGGGATTCGAGAATGTATGTGAGGACGAGGATGGACTCACAAAACCATACGTACTACATGCCGAAGCAAATGCCATAACAAAAATTGCCCGTTCGAACAACAACAGCGACGGAGCCACACTCTACGTCACAGCATCGCCCTGCATAGAGTGTGCAAAACTCATAATTCAAGCAGGAATAAAGCGTGTTGTATATGCCGAGAAGTACCGCCTCACCGACGGAATAGACCTGCTCGAAAGAGCCGGTGTAGAGGTTGTCTATCTGCAACCCGACGAAGAATAGAAGAAAAAAGAGACTCTTAATAGAGTTTCAAAATGGTTAAGAAAAGAACAAAATGAAAAAATACACCCCTACCCTGTTGGTACTATCGGCACTCATAGGTCCCTTTATTGGATTCTACATTGCCGACGTTCAACAAAAGACAATAATAATCCCAAGCGGGATGAACAAGGTAGACGAGCTTATGGAGCTTGTGCACCGTTGCTACGTCGATTCTCTTGAGATGAATGAGATAATCGAAAAGACAATGCCGAAGATTCTCACCGAGCTCGACCCGCATAGCACATATATCCCGGCAAAAGACCTTGAGGCAACCAATGCCGACTTAAGGAGCAGCTTCAGCGGAATAGGTATACGTTTCCTCATAGAAGAGGACACAATTCACATCAGCGACATCATACGTGGGGGCCCATCGGAGCAGGTGGGACTTATGCCTGGCGACCGCATCATTACCATCAACGATACACTGTTCGTGGGAAAAGTATGTACCAACGACGCAGCAATGAGCAAGCTGAAAGGCCCCGGGGGTACTAATGTAAAGATTGGGGTAAAGCGTTGGGGCGAGAAAGAGCTTCTGCACTTCAATATCACAAGAGGAGAGATTCCGGTACAAAGCATCGAGGCATCGTATATGATTAACAAGAAATGGGGTTATATACAGGTCGAAAAATTTGCCGAGAATACTTTCAGTGAGTTCATAATAAGTCTTGCGCGATTGACGCTACAGCATTCTCAAGGCCTTATAATTGACCTCAGAGGTAATGGTGGCGGATATATGGGTGTTGCTATACAGATGGCAAACGAATTTTTGGATAAGGGAGATATGATTGTCTACACCGAGGGTGTTCATCAGCCACGCAGCACCGACTATGCCAACGGAAGAGGCAAGTTCAAGAATACACCTCTTGTGATATTAACCGACGAGGGGTCGGCATCGGCAAGTGAGATTCTGGCAGGCACCATACAGGATAACGACCGAGGAATAATCATCGGCCGACGCACCTTTGGAAAAGGACTTGTTCAGCAGCCATTTGAATTTATGGACGGCTCGGCAGTACGCCTCACCATTGCCCGTTACTATACACCATCGGGACGTTGCATACAGAAGCCTTACACAAAAGGTAATACCGAGGATTATGCTATGGACATTGTGCATCGTTACGAAAGAGGAGAATTCTTCTCGCAGGACAGCATACACCAGAACGACAGCATAGTTTATAAGACTCGATTGGGACGTCCTGTATATGGTGGCGGCGGTATTATGCCCGACATATTCGTATCGAGCGACACAAGCGACGTTTCATCTTACTTCAGCCAGGCTGTTTCAAAAGGCCTTGTGCGCCAGTATACATTTAAATACAGCGACGTTAACCGTCCCAAGCTATCGCAATATAGAAATTATGAGGATATGGTCGAGTATTTGAAAGAGCAGAGACTCGTCGATGATTTTGTAAAATTTGCATCAGCAAAGGGACTTAAGCCACGTTATTGGCAGATTGAGAGGTCGCGCAAGCGCATTGAGCAGGCTATCTTCGCAAACATCATATATAATTCTCTTGGAATGTTAGAGCACGTAAAATACATAAACACATTTGACACAACAGTGCTCAAGGCAATAGAGGTGCTCGAAAAAGGAGAGTCGTTCCCAAAGATTGCCAATAAATAATATCTAAAAAACTGGATGCCGCTTAGTGAAACGGCATCCAGTTTTTTTAGGCAAGTATCTTTATTCACCCTACTTTTTCATTAGCGAATCGATGAAAGTATAAAACTCGGGCGACTCGCCAATAACTGTTTTTATTATACGTCCCTCCTTGTCTATTATTACCTTTGTGGGATAACCCTTTACAGCGTAAACGTCGGGAATATTATTCTCGCCATCACCGTTAAGCAGATTAGTCCAGGGAAGTTCGTTATTGGCAACGCACTTTTTCCAAACATCCTCGGTATCTCCACAAGCGATGCCAACAATCTCGAGCTGCTTATTGTATTTAGCATACATCTTTTTCATCTCGGGTATACCCTTTATGCACCATCCGCACCAGCTTCCCCAAAAGTCGAGAACAATATATTTTCCACGAAGCGATGATAGTGTAACCTCTTTCCCATCGATACTCTTTAGAGTAAAGTCGGGAGCAGACATACCTTCGGCAACTCGTTTCTCGGCCTCCTTTTGTTTCTGAATCTTTTCGTACTGTTTTACTAATTTATCATAGAACGAGGCGAATGTACCTTTGCGCACGTTTTCGCTTATCTTTTGCAGCGACTCATAGTCTTTATTTATGTCGGCGTAGTGATAAAAAGCATAAAGAGCAACATCGGAATCTCTATTCTCGTCGATATATTTATTTACAATAGCCGATACGCTGCTCTCGCAATCTTTAACAATAGCACCTAAAGAATCGCGCTGCTCTGCTGTGCACTCTTTATTATACGATGCTATAGCAGCAACAAAAGCCTCTTTACGCAGTGGTTTTATCTGTGCCTCTAATGCAGCCAATTCCTTGTAGAAGGGGGTATTTCCTGTTATACTATAATCTTTAAATTCACCCTCGACCTTTATTGCCTCACCTGGAAGCACCGGCCGATATATGCCGTGCATACTCATCGCCTCCATCGAGCCATCGGGAAAACGACGAGGCAACTTATAAATATTATAAATCATAGGAGCATCGCTCTCATTAGGGATAAAGAGTGAACCACTCGGAATCGCAAAAGTATCGGACACAGCTTGCTGCTTATCATCAAGCAGGTTATTACACAATACCTTAATAGAGTCCTCGGCATCAAGTCCTGTGAGAGCAAAGGTTACTCCCGGCTGCTCGGAACAGCCTGCAAACATTGCGGCAACTACCGCACCAAAAAACAAACGTTTCATAATTCTTAATTTATTATTACTAAATTCTGTGACAATTTACATACTGCTTGAATATTTTTAAAAACGAGTATAAGCGCAAATATAGAAAAACTTTTGCTTTGGCTGCAATAGTATTGCGCAATTTGATTCTATATTCCATAGATTCGACCTTAAATAGCGAGTATATAAAAAAAAGATAAAGCAACCCCTTTTTAACAAATCATTAACGCACTATTAAGAGCTAAATCATTATAATTGCAAAAACAGTATATAACAATTACCGTTAGCAATTAATTTTGATAATTTTATTTTACAAACCAATTACAATTATGAAAAAACTGATGATTTTTCACCAAGAACGCTGTCCATTTTGCAAAAGAGCATTTACTTACATAGAGGAGCTAAAGAAAGAGAATCCCAAATACGACAAAATAGAGACAGAGCTTATTGAAGAGACCCTGCAACCCGAATTTGCCGACACGTTCGATTACTACTATGTGCCGACTTTCTACATAGATAACAAGAAGATACACGAGGGAGGAATTAAGAAAGATGAGGTAAAAGAGATTCTCGACAAGGCGTTAAAATAATTTACAAAAAGCATTTTAACAATAAATTCCTCACTACTCTGCTCTATTTTCCCAAATTGCAAACAGTGAACTTTTTTAATAAAAAAAAGGCAAACAGATGGCGATTTTTCGCTGTTTGTTTGCCTTTTCTCGTGGATTGTGTTATCTTCGCACGTTATTATATAAAATCACTTAAGGTATAAACTCATAAAACAGACAAGAAAATGAGCGACCAGCGTTATATGATGCGCGGAGTTTCGGCATCAAAAGAGGATGTACACAATGCAATAAAAAACATAGACAAAGGCTTGTATCCTAAGGCTTTTTGCAAGATTATACCCGATATTTTGGGCGGTGATTCCGACTATTGCAACATTATGCACGCCGACGGTGCAGGTACAAAATCGTCATTAGCCTATCTCTATTGGAAAGAGACCGGTGACCTATCGGTGTGGAAAGGTATTGCACAGGATGCACTTATTATGAACATTGACGACCTGCTGTGTGTGGGTGCAACTGATAACATTCTTGTTTCATCGACCATAGGACGTAATAAGTTGCTTGTTCCGGGCGAGGTAATATCGGCAATCATAAATGGCACCGACGAATTACTTGCCGAACTACGCGAAATGGGCGTAGGCGTATATGCAACAGGCGGTGAGACAGCCGACGTGGGCGACCTTGTACGCACTATCATCGTAGACAGCACCGTTACCTGCCGAATGAAACGCAGTGACGTTATAGACAATGCCAATATTGCAGCAGGCGACGTTATCGTTGGTCTTGCATCGTACGGACAGGCTACATACGAGAAAGAGTATAACGGAGGAATGGGCAGCAACGGATTGACATCGGCTCGCCACGACGTATTTGGCAAATACCTTGCCAAGAAATACCCCGAGAGCTTCGATGGTGCAGTGCCCGAGGAGTTGATATATTCGGGTGGTCTTGCACTTACCGACAAGGTCGAGGGTTCGCCTCTTGATGCAGGAAAGTTGGTACTGTCACCCACTCGCACCTACGCTCCCATTGTAAAAAAATTACTCGATGCTCTACGTCCCAATATTCACGGAATGGTACACTGCTCGGGCGGTGCACAGACAAAGGTAATGCACTTTGTTGAGAACAAACGTGTTATAAAGGACAACCTCTTCCCCATCCCACCCCTCTTTAGAACCATAAAAGAGCAGAGCGGAACCGATTGGGCCGAAATGTACAAAGTATTCAATATGGGCCATCGTTTAGAGGTGTACCTGAAGCCCGAGTACGCTCAGGAGGTAATTGAGATTAGCAAGAGTTTCGGTGTCGAGGCACAGATTGTAGGCCGTGTCGAGGAGTGCGACCACAACGAGCTTATCATACGTAGCGAGTTTGGCGAGTTTGTCTACTGATTTTAATCACTCGATAACAAATGAAAAAGTTACTATTTTTCCTTTGCTGCTGCATATGTATCTGCGCATTTGTATATATGTGCTATAAATCTTGGTTAGGAATAGAGTCGAAAAAATACACATTAGACCTGCTCGTACAGATTCTCTCGACATTGGGTTGGGGTTACATAACCTATGGAGTTGTCACACGCGAATTTGCCTGGGCCGAGAAACTATGTAAATAAGAATTATGGCCGACAACAATAACATACTAAGCAAGCTTAACGATCTTGAGGCACGTTTCCAAGAGGTTGCATTGTTGATTACCGACCCCGCAGTGGTGGCCGACATGAAACGCTACGTAAAACTGAACAAAGAGTATCGCGAGCTTGAACAGATAATGGATGCGCGCAAGCGATATATCTTATTACTGCAATCGCAGAACGAAGCAAAAGAGCTGCTTGCGAACGAGAGCGACAGCGAACTGCGCGAAATGGCACGCGAAGAACTTGATAACTGTGCCACAGCAATTCCCGCTATCGAAGAGGAGATAAAACTGTTGCTTATCCCAAGCGACCCACAGGACGACCGCAACGCAATACTCGAGATTCGTGGTGGAACAGGAGGCGACGAGGCTGCCATCTTTGCCGGTGACCTTTACCGTATGTATACAAAATATTGCGAGAGCAAAGGTTGGCGCATGGAGGTATCGAGTTTCACCGAGGGTACATCGGGTGGATACAAAGAAATTATATGCACCGTATCGGGCGATAAAGTTTACGGCACACTTAAATACGAGTCGGGAGTTCATCGCGTGCAACGAGTCCCCGCAACCGAGACACAAGGTCGCGTACACACCTCGGCAGCATCAGTAGCAGTGTTACCCGAAGCCGAGCCATTTGACGTTGAGATTACCGAGAGTGCCATAAAATGGGATACATTCCGTTCGAGTGGCGCCGGTGGTCAGAATGTAAACAAAGTGGAATCGGGAGTGCGTCTGCGCTATCCTTGGCTGAACCCCGAGACAGGACAAATCGAGGAGATTCTCATTGAGTGCACCGAGACACGCGACCAACCAAAGAACAAGGAGCGAGCCCTCGCACGTCTGCGCACAATGATATACGACCGCGAGCATCAACGTTATGCCGACGACATTGCCAGCAAACGCAAGACAATGGTATCGACAGGCGACCGTTCGGCAAAGATACGCACCTACAACTATCCACAAGGACGCATTACCGACCATCGCATAAATTACACAATATACAATCTGCAAGCATTTGTAAACGGAGACATCCAAGATTGCATAGACCATCTCATTGTAGCCGAAAATGCCGAGCGAATGAAAGAGAATGAATTATAATAAAGTATAACCGAAAATACATTATAACTATGAACAAGCAAGAACTGATTAAACAGATTAAAGAGAAACGCTCATTCTTGTGCGTAGGACTCGACAGCGACATAAAGAAACTACCCGCCTGCGTATTGGACTGCGAAGACCCTGTTTTCGAGTTCAACAAGGCAATAATAGATGCCACAGCACCATATACAGTAGCCTATAAGCCCAATCTTGCCTTCTACGAGGCAACAGGTGTAAAAGGTTGGATAAGCCTTGAAAAGACCGTACAATACCTAAAGGAGAACTATCCGGAGATTTTTATTATTGCCGACGCAAAGCGCGGTGATATTGGCAACACCTCGGCTCTATATGCACGTTCATTCTTTGAAGAGATGAAGGTACACGCCCTTACAGTAGCTCCTTATATGGGCGAGGATAGTGTATCACCTTTCCTATCGTACGAGGGCGCTTGGGTAATAGTACTTGCACTGACATCGAACCCCGGTTCACACGATTTCCAGCTCACAAAGGACGAGAATGGCGAGATGCTTTTCGAGAAGGTTCTACGCACCTCGCAGAAATGGGGAAGCGACCAGAATATGATGTACGTGGTTGGTGCCACACAGGGAAAATCGTTCGAGAATGTTCGTAGCATAGTACCCAACCACTTCCTTTTGGTTCCCGGTGTAGGAGCACAGGGAGGTTCATTGGAAGAGGTTTGCAAATATGGTATGAACGACGAGTGCGGACTTCTTGTAAATGCAAGCCGCGCGGTAATCTTCGCCGACAGCAGCGAAGAGTATGCCAAGGTAGCCGGCGAGAAGGCACAGGCCTACCAGCAGCAGATGGAGACAGAGCTAAAGAATAAAGGTGTAATCTGATATTCCAAGCCATAAAAGGCCAAATGGCACTGTTTAATACTTTTTAAATATAAATAGGAGACAGCACAATGTCATTTGGCAAATAATCACTACATTCGCAAATATATTTAGGAGTAACAACATAGAGTAAAACCAAAGTATATGAAATTCACAGCAAAACAGATAGCCTCATTCATTGATGGCGAAATCGTAGGCAACGAGAATGCCGAAGTATATACATTTGCCAAGATAGAAGAAGGTACCCAGGGCGCATTATCATTTCTTGCCAACCCAAAATATGCCGAATACATATACACGACACAGTCGTCAATAGTATTGGTAAACCGAGATTTTGTACCCGAGAAAGAGATAAGCGCAACCCTTATAAAGGTTGACAACGCATACGGCAGCCTTGCCAAGCTGATGACATTATACGAATCTATGAAACCCAAAAAACAGGGTGTAAGTTCATTGGCATCTATTGCAGCCACAGCCAAGATTAGCGAAAACTGCTACATAGCCCCATTTGTTGTTATTGGTGAAAACTGCGAAATCGGCGACGGTTGTATGCTTTATGACGGTGTATCTGTTGGCGATGGTGCAAAAATCGGCAATAACACAATGCTCTATGCACACGTAACAGTGTATCACGATTGCCGCATTGGCAGTAACTGTATTCTGCACAGCGGCAGCGTAGTTGGTGCCGATGGTTTTGGTTTCGCTCCCACAGCAAACGGTTATGAAAAGATACCTCAAATGGGTATTGTAATAATAGAAGATAATGTAGAGATTGGCGCAAACACCTGTATCGACCGTGCTACAATGGGTGCCACCGTAATACATAGCGGTGTAAAACTCGACAATCTTGTACAGATAGCACATAACGACGAGGTTGGCAGCCACACCGCTATGGCAGCACAGGTTGGCGTAGCCGGTTCGACAAAGATTGGAGAGTGGTGTATCTTTGGCGGACAAGCCGGAATATCGGGGCACTGCAGCATTGGTGACCACACTACAGTAGGTCCACAATGCGGAACTATCGGCAGCCTTAAAGGCGGCGAGACAGTACTTGGCTCTCCTGCGATAGACGCAAAAGAGTATATACGTCTATCGGCATATATGAGACGCCTTCCGGCTTTGGACAAAAAAATTAAGGAACTTACACGACAGATTGAAGAGCTAAAAAATAACAATTAACTGCGAGCAAGTTCCAAAACCAGCTAAATAATAAGTGAGTAATAAAAGAGCCTAAGGTGCGGCCAAGCTCCCCCACTGACTCTTATTTATAACGACAAAAAGAGGTTCTTATGAACAACAAACAAAAAACACTAAACGGTAGTTTCTCGCTATTCGGCAAGGGTCTTCACACAGGTCTTAGCCTAACGGTTACATTTAACCCTGCACCCGAGAATTACGGATATAAGATTCAGCGTATCGACCTTCCTGGAGAGCCCATTATCGATGCTATTGCCGAAAATGTTACAGAGACAACACGTGGCACAGTACTGACAAAGGGCGAAGCAAGAGTAAGCACTGTAGAGCATGCTATGGCTGCACTTTTTGCATCGGGAATAGACAACTGTCTTATGCAAGTTAACGGTCCCGAGTTCCCCATCCTCGATGGTAGCGCAATACAATATGTACAAAACATCGAGCGCATTGGACTGAAAGAACAGAATGCCGAAAAGGACACCTTTATAATAAAGTCAAAGATTGAGATTAAAGACGAGAATACAGGTAACTCAATCATCATCCTTCCCGATGATAAATTCTCGTTGAATGTTCTTGTTCACTACGATTCGGGTGTATTGTATAACCAATATGCCACACTTGAGGATATGGAGGACTTCAAGGAAGAGATAGCATCGAGCCGCACATTTGTATTCGTACGCGAGCTTGAGCCTCTGCTTGCAGCCGGACTCATTAAGGGCGGCGACCTGGACAACGCCATCGTAATTTACGAGCGCGAAATGCCTCAGGAGCGTTACAATCGCCTGGCCGACGTAATGGGTGTTCCCCACATGGATGCAACCAAGCTTGGTTACCTGAACCACAAACCACTTGTTTGGAACAACGAGCCCGCACGTCACAAGCTGCTCGATATCATTGGTGACCTTGCACTGATTGGCAAACCTCTTCAGGGACGCATCATAGCAACCTGTCCCGGACACACTATTAATAATAAGTTCGCGCGCGCAATGCGTAAGATTATACGTCAATATCAGGTTCAAGCACCCGCATACAACCCCAATGATGAGCCTATAATAGATAGTACACGCTTGCTCAAGCTACTCCCCCACCGTTTCCCCTTCTTGCTTGTCGACAAGATTATTGAGATGGGTTCCAACTACATTGTTGGTGTAAAGAGTGTCACAGCCAATGAGCCTTTCTTCCAGGGACACTTCCCCGAAGAGCCTGTTATGCCCGGTGTGCTTCAGGTTGAGGCGATGTCACAGGTAGGTGCACTGATGATACTGAATATGTTAGAGGATCCCCAATTATACTCGACATACTTCCTGAAGATAGAAAAGGTTATGTTCCACAAAAAGGTTGTACCCGGCGACACCCTTGTATTCCGAGTAGAGCTTGTATCTCCTCTGCGTCACGGCATTGCAATGATGAAGGGTTACGGTTTTGTTGGTGAGAAACTTGCTGTTGAGGCCGCATTCACCGGACAGATAATAAAGAACAAATAAGAAGTAAAAAACACTAAAAAAAAGAACAACTATGATAAGTCCATTAGCATATATCGATCCCGAAGCCGTAATAGGCGAGAATTGTGAGATTGGTGCATTTGCATATATTGACAAGAACGTTGTAATCGGCGACAATTGCGAGATTATGCCCCACGCATCGGTGCTCTATGGCACAAGAATGGGAAAGAACAACAAAGTATTCCACGGCGCTGTAATCGGCGGTGTTCCCCAGGATTTAAAGTTCAAGGGTGAAGATACCACCTGCGAAATTGGCGACAACAATACAATACGCGAAAATGTTACCATAAACAGAGGTACCGCATCACGTGGAAAGACCGTAGTAGGCAGCAACAACCTCTTTATGGAGAACTCACATATTGGTCACGACTGTATTATAGGCAACGGCTGTATCATTGGTAATTCGAGCAAGATGGCCGGAGAAGTTGTTATAGACGATAACGCAATCCTTAGTGCCTGCGTACTTGTGCACCAATTCTGCCACATTGGCGGTTATATTATGGTGCAGGGTGGTTCTCGTACAAGTATGGATATTCCTCCGTATATTATAGTAGGACGCGAGCCTGCCCGCTACTGCGGACTTAACATTGTCGGTCTGCGCCGTCGTGGTTACAGTAACGAGACAATTACAAACATCCGCAACGCCTATCGTCTCATTTACGAGAGTGATAATAATGTAAGCACCGGTCTTGCAAAGATTAAAGAGACAATTCCTATGACTCCCGAGATTGAGTACATAGTAAACTTTATCGAAAAGCAGTCGGAGCGTGGTATAATAGGATAAAAAAAATCTTATGGTATATAAATTCAGACTTTTATCGGACGAAAGCGAGGATTTTCGCCGAGATATTGAGATTGATTCCGAGGCATCGTTCTACGATTTGCACAAGGTAATTCTTGACTCGGTTGAGTATAAAGATGACCAGATGACCTCATTTTTCATCTGCAGCAAAAGTTGGATAAAGGAGGTTGAGATTACTCTCGAGGATATGGGCAGTCGCTCGGATGAGGACAACTATATTATGGCCGATACTGTTATCGGTGACCTTATCGAGGAGGAGAAGCAGCGCCTTGTATATGTTTTCGACCCGGTTGGCGATAGAGTTTTCTATATGGAACTTAGCAAAATTGAGTTCGGCAAAGACCTTGATCAGCCACGCTGCATTAAATCGGTAGGCGAGCCCCCTGTGCAGACACTCGACTTTGACGAGCTTATGAGCAAGAACCCAATAGTATCGGCTTCAAGCGATGAAGACCTGGACGATGAATTCTATGGCAGCGACGGCTACAACGACGAGGACCTTGACGGTCTCGACCTTGATAATATTGCCGACGTCAGCTCAATCGACGACCTTTATTGATAAAGACAAGCATATCTAAATGAATAATCTTGTCGTACTCATTGGCCCAACAGCCGTAGGAAAAACAGCAACAAGCCTGGCTATTGCCAAGCACTTCGGTTGTCCCATAATCTCGGCCGATTCGCGTCAGATGTATCGCGGATTAGAGATTGGTACGGCAGCACCAACACCCGAGGAGTTGTCCCGACACAAGCATTACTTTGTCGGGCAACTATCGCCCGGGGACTATTATAGTGCGGCACGCTACGAACAACAGGTGCTGCAACTATTGGAACAAGAGTTCCCTCACCACCCCACAATGCTTCTGTCGGGTGGTTCAATGATGTATATCGATGCAGTATGCAAAGGCATTGACGATATTCCAACCGTTGATGATGAGACTCGTCAAATGGTAAAAGAGAAGTTTGAACGCGAAGGACTCGACAGACTTTGCAGCGAACTGCGCCTGCTCGACCCCACATACTACAATGAAGCCGATATAAAAAATCCCAAGCGCGTAATGCACGCCTTGGAGATATGCTATATGACAGGAAAGCCATATAGCAGTTTTCGCAGTGGCGAGAAGCGCAAACGTCCATTCAATATCATAAAAATCGGCCTGCAACGCGACCGTGAAGAATTATATGAGCGCATAGCTCAGCGTGTCGACAAAATGATTGCCGATGGACTTATCGACGAAGTAAAAAAATTCTACCACCTAAAAGAGCATAACTCCCTTAACACCGTAGGCTATAAAGAGCTGTTCAAGGTGCTCGATGGCGAGTGGGAACTACCATTCGCAATAGAAAAGATAAAGCAGAACACACGAATATATTCGCGTAAACAGATGACCTGGTATCGACGCGACGAAGAGGTTAAATGGTTTCACCCCGACAATATTCAAGAGATTATTTCATATATCGAGAGTAGAATAAACCTCTAATCACAACTACACATACAATTTACCCTGCCAGGTATCGCGCTCACGCATACGACGCTTAACCTTCTCGACAAGTTCGTAGTTCTTTATTCCCCAATCGGGCGCAATGAGAAGTTCCTTTGGCGACGACGAAGCAAAGCGTTCGAGCACAATATCGGGTCGCAGACGCTCAACAAAATCGACAACCGTCTCGACATAATCATCAAGCGAGAAGAGCGAAAAGTCCTGCGGCACCTCTTCATACTCCTGTGCCATACGTGTACCTCTTATGAGTTGCAGCTGATGCAGTTTAAGCGTTGTCAGTGGCAGACGCGATATAACAGCAGCCTGTTCGACAAGCATCGTACGCGACTCACCCGGCAATCCCAAGATAAAATGCGCCCCCACCCTTATGCCACGTGCAGCAGTGCGCTCCACTGCATCAATAGCTGTTGCATAATCGTGTCCTCGGTTTATGCGCCTGAGAGTAGCATCATAAGTGCTCTCTATGCCATACTCCACA
>JAGCKB010000242.1 GCA_017647725.1 Bacteroidaceae bacterium | reverse complement strand
CGCCGTTTTTTATGTTCAATAATGCCTGTTTCTTTCTTTTTTGCGGTTACATAGCCCGCTATGCGCCCTTTAAAAATAAATAAACATTCTATTCTTGCTCTATAAAAAACTTGGCGATATAATTTTAAACAGCTTCTTATTGTCTACCACAAATTTAGTCACAAATCATCAACAAACAACCTTGAGCCATCTTTTTTTGTTGAATAAGTAAAATATGTGTCTAACTTTTTTTGTTTGTAATAAAAAATCTATATTTTTACTACCGTTAACCTTTAAATCTTACAGCTATGATTATCGGTGTACCAAAAGAAATCAAGAACAATGAGAATCGTGTGGGTATGACACCCTCGGGAGTTCAGGAGATGACTAAACGCGGTCACACAGTCTATGTTCAGGCTTCTGCCGGTGATAACAGCGGTTTCAGTGATGCCGCATATACAGCAGCAGGAGCAAAAATCTTGCCTACGATAGAGGAGGTATATGCCATTGCCGAGATGATTGTAAAGGTAAAAGAGCCTATCGAATGTGAGTACCCTTTGGTGCGCAAAGGCCAGTTGGTATTTACCTATTTCCATTTTGCATCGAGCGAGCCTCTTACCAAGGCAATGATTGAGAGTGGTGCCGTGTGCTGTGCTTATGAGACGGTAGAACGTAAAGACCGCACTCTGCCACTGCTGATTCCAATGTCCGAGGTGGCAGGACGTATGGCAACGCAAGAGGGCTGCTATCTGCTCGAGCGTCCACGTGGTGGAAAGGGTAAACTGATTGGTGGTGTGCCGGGTGTTAAGCCTGCCCGAGTGCTTGTTATTGGCGGTGGAGTAGTGGGAACAGCTGCTGCGCGTATGGCTGCGGGCTTGGGCGCCGACGTTACGATATGTGACGTGTCGCTGCCGCGTCTCGCCTATCTCACCGATGTAATGCCAAAGAATGTAAAGACGCTTATGTCGTCCGAGTATAATATTCGCGAGGAGCTGAAGAGTGCCGACCTCGTAGTTGGTTCGGTACTTATCCCCGGCGCAAAGGCTCCCAAACTTGTCACACGCGATATGTTAGGAGTTATGGAGAAGGGTAGTGTGCTTGTCGATGTTGCTATCGACCAGGGTGGATGCTTCGAGACCTCGCACCCGACTACACACGAGAATCCCACCTATTATGTCGATGGTATCCTGCACTACTGTGTGGCAAATATCCCAGGTGCAGTGCCTTATACCTCTACTCTTGCACTGACGAATGCAACGCTGCCTTACGCTCTGCAACTTGCCGATAAGGGTTGGCACAAGGCTTGTGCCGACAACGAGGAGCTGCGTAAGGGACTGAATGTTGTCAATGGCAAGGTGGTGTATAAAGAGGTTGCCGAGGCGTGGAACTTGCCTTTTGAACCAATAGAGTGGTAGTTTCAAAATAGAACAAAAATGAGGGCGACACATGTGTCGCCCTCATTTTTGTTCTATTTTAGTCGTTATTCATCTCAATTATATCAACCTCTCCCTCTTTAGCCTCTCCAAGCAGGTGCTTGCTGAAGAAATCGGCCATCTTCCAGAAGAAGAACTCGTCCATATTTCCAAAGCCGTGACGCTGTCCGGGAAGATAAAGCATCTCGAAACGTTTCTTAGCGTTGATAAGCGCATTGACAACACGTGTGGTGTTTGCAGGGTGAACGTTGTTGTCCATATCTCCTGTCACTAATAGCAGATGACCTTTCAGACGCTCGGCAAGTGCTTGGTTAGTGCTTATGTTATAAGAGAAT
Organism: Bacteroidaceae bacterium; assembly: GCA_017647725.1. Classification (GTDB taxonomy): domain Bacteria; phylum Bacteroidota; class Bacteroidia; order Bacteroidales; family Bacteroidaceae; genus HGM04593. The sequence continues at coordinate 2,207 of JAGCKB010000242.1, read as the reverse complement.
GTGGTATCGTTCTCGGCAATATTATCTTTCTCCTTTATGTTCTCTTTGATGCCGTGATGTTTCTCGCTCCACCAGTTGTTATAGATGCGGTTATCGTGGTTACCGGCGCACGAAACGGCTACCTTGAAGAAGTCGTTGTATGTGAGGATGGCTGCTGTTGACATAAAACCACCGCCCGAGTGTCCGTGAATACCCACCTTATTGCCATCGATGAAGCTGTGACGTGCTATAAGCTGCTGCGCAGCTACCTTCTTGTCGGCAAGACCATAGTCGCGCAGGTTGCCGTAGCCAAAGTTATGGTACCACTTGCTGCGGTTGGGGTGTCCGCCTCGGTTACCTACTGTTATTACGATGAATCCCATCTGGGCAAGGCGGTCGATGCGGTTCATTCCACTCGACCAGCTCTCGTTGACAGCCTCGGTCTGTGGGCCGGGATATACATACTCTATAAGTGGATAGCACTTTGTCGAGTCGAAATCGAAAGGCTTATACATTACTCCGTGCAGGTCGGTGATGCCGTCGGCGGCTTTCACTGTAAAGCGCTCGGGATATTTGTATCCTGCTGCAAATAGCTGGCTCAGGTCGGCTGTGGCAAGGTCGATGCTCTTCTTGCCGCGTTTGCTGTATACGCTGTTCACAGGAGCGGTGTCGACACGTGATGCTGTAACCACAAATGCCTCGCCATTCTCGGCCGATGACAGACTGCTGATGTTCATATCGCCCTCGTCAATCTGCTTCATTCCGCTACCGTCGAAGTTTACGCTGTAGAGGTGCATATAATAGGGGTTCTCTTTCTTGTTGTATCCGCAGGCTGTGAAGTATATTTTCTTCTCTTTCTCGTTTATGGCTACAACATCCTCGACGTGGTAGGCACCTTCGGTGATGGCGTTCTTCAGTGTTCCGTCGGCGTTATACATATAGAGCATTGCCCATCCTGTACGCTCCGACCATTGGATGAACTGCTTGCCGTCGTTTATCATTCTTATCGGGCGGCTCTCTATGCTGGTGTTCATCTGCTCACGCAGTAGGCTCACTGCGCTGTCGCCCTCTACTGAAACGTAGCACACCTCAATCTTCTTCAGGTCGCGGCTGCGGCGCTCGAAATAGAAACCCTTCTCGTCGCCAAGCCACTGGCTTTTGTATATGGGCTCGTGACGCTCGGCAGCGGTAAGAGGTTTGCGATAGAGCGATACATACTGATGCTTGAACTGTGCAATGTCAATCATCTTGCTTGTCTTGTCGGCAAAATTGAACAGCTCCATTGTTATTACGGGAGAGTCCTCGCCGGGCATCTGATAGTAGTAGGTCTCGAGCTTGGGGCGGGGGCTGCTGAGTGAGTTTATCACCCACATCTTTGCAAGTATAGAGTCGGCGCTGTGGGTTACCACAAAATGGCGCGAGTCGGGACTCCACAATGCGTTTATGCGGTGACGTCTGGTGCTGTCGTGCTTCTCGTCTAATGAGTGGTAGGCATAGCAGCGGTTGGGACGGCCGTTGAATGTCATCTGATGCTCCACAACGGTGCTGTCCTTGTCCCACAGACGTAGCTTGTCTACATCCTCGCGCGACATATACCATATATTATAGTTCTTCTCGTAGATGGCATACTTACCATCGGGAGAGAAGCAGGCCCATCCGGGATACTTGGGGTACAGTTCATCTATCTCGTCCTTTGTGCGCTCAATCAGTTCGCCTGTAACAATGTCATACTCGAAATGGAATGTCTTGTTCTCTTTTTTACCTTTGTTGGCTTTTATCTTGGTGCTGTCGTTGCGCTCGTGACGTGGCAGTTCGCGGGGTACCTCAAGTTTAGAGTGGACATTGAAGTAGAGGTAACGGTCGTCGCGAATATTGCTGATAGAGACAGGCGCGTGTTGTGCATCGTAGGGGTCTTGTGTGCGCAAGGTAATCTCCTTGGCTATCCAGTCCATATCCCACAACTCTTTCTGTGTGCCTTTTACGGCATCGGCAATGTAGAAACGTTTGCCGTTGGTGTCACTCCACGAGTAGACAAAGCGTTTGCCGTCGGCAAACCACATTGGCTGCACTCTTGTCTGTTTAACCATTCGTCCTACTTTATTGGGCGAGAATCGCTCGGCAAGAGCGTAGTTGGGACGCACTCTCTTGTCGTTGCTCTGTGCCTTTGTCTGTGGCACTGCAAGCAGTAGTGCGAATGTCGCAAATAATAGAATTCTTCTCATCGTATG
>JAGCKB010000241.1 GCA_017647725.1 Bacteroidaceae bacterium | reverse complement strand
TACTGCCGTGCAACGTGAAAATCGTCGATACAGCCGGTTCACTCCTTTATGAGGGTGTAGGTCGCTATGGCGAGTAGCATCATATGCATCGACGGCAAGGCCTTGATAAGAAACTGCTCGGGAGTCTGATAGAGCCTCTATATGTTTTATGTTAAGGCACTACTGCCGGTTCCAGGTTGTTCTTCTGCCGCGAACATAAAAATGTTCCCAAAGATTATGTGTTAATGTGCGTCTGTGTGTATAATATTAATGCACACAGACGTTGTTTATGGGTTGTTATCCTTGAAATTCAGATTGATAATGGCTTCTACAATACTTTTGCCGTATGTCTGATATTTTCCAACCTTTTCACAGCCTGCATAGTCGAGCATTATAATTCCGCAGCAGCTTGGCTTGTTCTCTTTTATGAGATAATCATATATGGCGCGGTTGTTGTACGATGCGTTTTTTTTGTAGCCTTTGTTAGATGCTACTCCCTCAATTCCCAAAAGAGTGCAGCTGTATCCGCTAAGGTGGTTTATACACCAAACGGTGGCTGCTGATGTTGCTGCATAGTCGATGAACTCTTTTATTGTTATAAGTTTGCGCTCATACAGCTCGTGGCGTGTTGGAGAGTAGAAATCCTGCATATATAGGCGAGCTGTTTCGCGGTTGGGAGAGTAGGGGACAATCTCGGCCTCTTTTGTTCCTTCTTGCGAGTGGCTCCATCCTTTTATTAGCGCTCCTTTATTACATCCGTCATAGTGGTTGCGACTGATGAAAAGAATTTTTCCTCGTAGTTCGCCTACTGTAATGGATGGGTGGAATATCGCTGCTCGCTCGCCTAATTGGTTGATCTGTTGTCCTACTTTTTTACTCCACTCATCGCGCTCTTTTCTGTTGCTGTTGCCTCGCTCTTGACGTAAAAGCACTATGGCAAACTCCTCGGGGTTGCTCTCTAATAGTGTGAGCAGAGTATCTATGGCCGCTGCAAATGAGATTTTTGTCTTTAGAGGGCCGTGACAGATGTGTAGCTCATCATTACAGACGGCAGGGCGAAGGTCGAATGCCCTAATACCGCATTGCCACTGCTGTGCAATGCTTTTCTCTTGTGTTATTCCCTGTTTTATGAATCCTTTGATACCCTCGCCGGTTGCCGAGTCGTGCGTGCCGGGTATCGAAAGATGCGATACAGGTATGCTGTCGGCAAGATTGGTAATCCATCTGCTTTGTGCGCAAATACTTATACAATTAATAAGGAGTGTAAATATTATTATGGCTCGTCTCATAAGGTATCTCTTTATACATCTGCTAAAATAGTCGTTTTTTTTATCTGTCGCACTCTTTATAGTGCATATTTTATATTGAAATGAAGATAAATAATGTGTACTATTTGCTCGCGTTCTCTTTTTGCTGTAAATTTGCCTTTATATTAGAAGCTGTTTAAATTTATATCGTCAAGTTTTTTATAGAGCAAAAATTGGATGTTTATTTATATTTTAAGGGCGCATAGCGGGCTATGTAACCGCAAGAAAGAAACAAACAGGCATTTTTGAATATAAAAAAC
>JAGCKB010000240.1 GCA_017647725.1 Bacteroidaceae bacterium | reverse complement strand
TGCCAGTTTCTTTCTAAGACTCTTCAGCATTGCATACAACTCCGAGTCGGCAGCCGAAGAACTTCCGGCCTGCACCACTGTCTCCTCCTCTTCAAAATCCTTGTCCTCGACAATCTTAATAGATTTTGGTTTCTTAAGAAACTCTCGGCCCTCGTCTGTCACCTTCAAAAGTCCATAGTTCTCGACATCGCGGTCAAGGTATCCTGCTATAAGCGCCTGACGAATTACAGCATTCCATCGCTTCGCATCGTCACCCTGTCCGCTACCGAAGCACTCGAGCTCTTCGTGTTTATATGATAACACCTCAGAGGTCTCTTTACCCAAGATTACATCAATCACATATTCGGGTTTGAATCCCTCTTTAAGTGCAATTATCGCCTCTATCAGTATTTCGAGCATATCTTGTGCCTCGACCTGTTTTTTCGGATGTCGGCAGTTATCGCAGTTACCGCAGTTCTCAACCTCATAGTTCTCGCCGAAGTAGTGCAACAAGAGTTTACGACGGCACACCGATGACTCGGCATAGGCAGTTGTCTCGCGCAACAGCTGACGGCCGATGTACTGCTCGGCAAGCGGTTTACCCTCGAGGAATTTCTCTAATTTCTGCAGGTCTTTGTTATTGTAGAAAGCGATACACTGTCCCTCGCCGCCATCACGTCCGGCACGTCCTGTCTCTTGATAATATCCTTCGAGACTCTTAGGAATGTCATAGTGTATCACATAGCGTACATCGGGCTTGTCAATTCCCATTCCAAATGCTATTGTCGCCACAATAACATCAATCTTCTCCATAATAAAGTCGTCCTGGGTCTGCGAGCGCATAGCCGAGTCCATTCCGGCGTGGTAGGCTTTTGCCTGAATCTCGTTCACTTTAAGAATCTCGGTAAGTTCCTCGACCTTTTTTCGGCTTAAGCAGTATATAATACCCGATTTTCCGGGGTTCGACTTTATAAATTTGATAATGTCCTTGTCGACATTCTTTGTCTTTGAGCGTACCTCATAGTAGAGATTTGGACGGTTGAAAGATGATTTAAAATCGGGAGCATTCTGAATACCCAGATTCTTTTTTATATCATCGCGCACCTTTGTCGTTGCTGTTGCTGTAAGAGCAATAACAGGTGCTTTTCCAATCTCGTTCATAATGGGACGAATACGACGATACTCGGGGCGGAAATCGTGACCCCACTCCGATATACAGTGTGCCTCGTCTATTGCGTAGAAAGATATTTTTATCGATTTTAAGAACTCCACATTCTCCTCTTTTGTAAGAGACTCGGGAGCGACATATAGAAGTTTTGTCTTGCCCGACAAAACATCTGCTTTAACCTCCTCGATAGCCTGTTTGGTTAAAGAAGAGTTCAAGAAATGGGCAACGCCATCCTCCTCGTTAAGGTTCCTAATGGCATCTACCTGATTCTTCATCAATGCAATGAGCGGAGATATCACAATTGCGGTTCCCTCCATTATAAGTGAAGGCAACTGATAGCACAACGATTTACCGCCACCGGTCGGCATCAGCACAAAGGCATCTTTACCATCGAGCAGATTTCTTATAACAGCCTCCTGGTCTCCTTTGAATGTGTCGAATCCGAAATTCTTCTTAAGAACGTCGGTTAAATTTAATTTCTTTGCCATTTACTAAGAAACTATAGTTGATTAAAGTCTATTTGGATAACAAAGTTATAAACAAGTAGAGGAAACCTACAAATTTTTTGAAACTTATTTTTCATTTATATCGAAAAAATAGTTCAAAACTGCATCACACTGCATCAGCCAAGAATATTATTAGGATAGAAACCGGGTTCAAAAACCTTTGTTATATAACAGAAAAAATCCCCAAGCGAGGATTTTTTCTGTTCAAAGTTCAGTATCAAGAGTACATAACCCCTTCGGGAAGACCCTTCGAGAGCTGTTTTTCGGCATACTCTTTAGTGATAATGCAGGTTTTATCATCACCCGAGGGTACCTCATACATCTTCTCCATCATAATAGTCTCAACTATTGAGCGCAATCCACGAGCACCAAGTTTATACTCGATAGCCTTATCAACTATAAAGTCGAGTACCTCGGGTTCAAAGGTAAGCTCTACCCCATCCATCTCCATCAATTTAAGATACTGTTTTATGATTGAGTTTTTGGGTTCTGTCAAGATATTTCTTAAAGCATTCCTATCGAGCGGACGCAGCGAGGTGAGTATAGGCAATCGGCCGACAATCTCGGGAATAAGACCAAATGAACGCAAGTCCTGCGGTGTCACATATTTCATCACATCCTTTGAATCTATATTCAGTTTGTTCTGCACCGAGTCGAATCCTACAACGTGCGCATTCAGTCGTTGCGCAATCTTTTTCTCTATGCCATCGAAAGCGCCGCCACAGATGAAGAGGATATTTTTGGTGTTTACCGGAATCATCTTCTGGTCGGGGTGTTTGCGTCCACCCTGTGGCGGAACATTCACAACCGAGCCTTCGAGCAGTTTCAAGAGTCCCTGCTGAACACCCTCGCCACTGACGTCGCGAGTAATGGATGGATTATCGCTTTTTCGTGCAATTTTGTCGATTTCATCGATAAAAACGATACCCCTCTCGGCCTCTTCTACCTTGTAATCAGCTACCTGCAAAAGACGAGTCAGAATACTCTCGATATCCTCGCCCACGTAACCGGCCTCGGTAAGAACGGTGGCATCGACAATGGTAAAGGGCACCTTCAACAAACGTGCTATTGTACGTGCAAGCAGCGTCTTACCCGTACCGGTGCTACCCACCATAATGATATTGCTCTTCTCAATCTCGACATCATCGTCCTTTCCACTCTGCATAAGACGCTTATAGTGGTTATACACCGAGACAGCAAGGGCACATTTAGCCTCATCTTGTCCAATGACGTAATTATCGAGAAAGGCCTTGATTTCTACCGGTTTAGGGAGTTCGGACATCGCAAACTCCGACTCAGAGTGCAGCATCTGCTCATCGCGCAAAATGGTATATGCCTGCTCGACACAGTGATTGCAGATATAGCCCTCGATACCCGCCATAAGCATCTCGACCTTATCTTCGCCTCTTCCACAGAAGCTACAACGGTTCTTATTGTGTTTTTCGGCCATTAATATTATTTCTTACGTGATAATACACGATCAATCATTCCATACTCCATAGCCTCTTGCGATGTCATCCAGAAGTCGCGATCACCGTCGGCCCACACTTTATCGTAGGGTTGATGGCTATGGTCGGCTATAATTGTGTAAAGTTCTTTCTTAAGTTTCTGAATTTCGCGCGCAGTAATCTCGATATCGCTTGCCTGACCCTGCACACCGCCCATAGGCTGATGAATCATCACGCGGCTATGAGTGAGCGCCGAGCGCTTGCCCTCGGCACCGGCAACCAACAGCACCGCAGCCATACTTGCCGCCATACCGGTGCATATTGTTGCCACATCGCTCGAAATAAACTGCATTGTATCGTAAATACCCAATCCTGCATATACCGAGCCGCCGGGAGAGTTAATATATATCGAAATATCCTTTCCGCTATCCACAGAGTCGAGGTAGAGCAACTGCGCCTGAAGCGTATTTGCTGTATAATCATCAATCTGTGTACCCAGGAAAATTATTCTATCCATCATAAGACGCGAGAACACATCCATTTGGGTAACGTTAAGCTGGCGCTCCTCAAGGATATAAGGGTTCAGATACTGTGACTGTGCCTTAATCACATCATCAAGCACCATGCTGTTCATTCCGAGGTGCTTGGTTGCATATTTTTTAAAATCATCTCTCTGCATACTCTTGGATATTTAGGAGTTAATTATACATTCAGACCTCTCAACCCGACTAAAAAGTCGGATTGAGGGGTCTTTATTTATATTCTTTATAGAATTAATCGTTTGAAGCTACCTTTTTGTTGAAATCCTCAACAGAAATTGCCTCCTCGTTAAGAGTTACTACACCCTTAATGGCTGCTGTGAGCTTAACATCAACGGCGCGGTTGATAAGAGCCTCACGTGTTCTATCCTGCTTGAGCATCTCCTTGGCATAGTTCTCGAGCAAATCCTCGGGGATATTTGCCATTCCATACTGCATAAACTGGTCGCGTGTAGCAGCCTTTGCAATATTGAGTACATCCTCGTCGTTAATCTTAACCTCGAACTTCTTGGCTAACTGTTCCTTGATAAGATGCCAAGAGAGCTCTGTAAGGCTCTTCTGGAACTCCTCTTCTGTTACAGCAGCATCCTTCTCGGTGCGGTTAAGCTCCATGATACGACGCAAGAGAGCCTCGGGGTACTCCATCTTACCAATGCGCTCGGTCAGATAGCTGCGTACATCGAGAAGCAACTTGTAATCGCTCTCTACCTCGAAACGCTCTACAAACTGCTCGCTAATCTTAGCACGGAAATCAGCCTCGTTTGTTACAACATCCTTACCGAATGCTGCATCAAATACATTCTGGTTAATCTCGCTTGCAACGAAACGTGTAATCTCGGTAAGAGTGAATGTAAAGTCACCATTGTGAGCAGCAACCTCACTCTTCTCAACCTTAAGAAGAGAAGCAAGCTCTGCCTCGCTACCATCGTAAGCGGTAAAGGGATTAAATGTTATTACATCGTCAACCTTTGCGCCCTCGAACAGTGCCTTCTGCTCATCGTTCTTCATATATGAAGGCATAAGCACCGCATCGCGTACATCAACACCACCCTCGGCAACCTCTACGAGGTGACCTTTGAGCATATCTCCATTCTCATATGCCTCTACCTGCTTGTACTCGCCACAACGCTGTGCATAGCTCTGTACCTGAGAATCAATCATCTCATCGGTAGGCTGGATGCGATAGTAAGGAAGCTTATCCTCGGCGCTGAGTGTAGCATCGAACTTGGGTGCAAGAGCAATCTCGAACTCAAAAGTAAACTCCTTATCGTTTACAAAGTCAATTGTGCTCTGCTGCTCCTCAACGGGAAGAGGCTCGCCCAACATATCAACGTTGTTCTCCTTGATATATTCAAATACCTTCTGCTGAAGAACCTTGTTAATCTCCTCGGCCTTTACAGCTGTACCATACTGCTTCTTAACAAGACCCATAGGCACCATTCCGGGACGGAAGCCGGGAATATTAGCCTTTTGACGGAAGTTCTTGAGAGTTTTCTCTACCTGAGCCGAATAATCAGCCTCAACCACTTTCACAACCAAACGCGCGCTGGTTGCGTCCAAATTTGTCAATGTAAATTCCATTATATTTTTCTTTAAGTTATAATCCTAATGAACACCCTATCACTCGGGTAAAAAGCAGATTAAAACCTGCCTACATACTATACACCGAAATTAAGGCCTGCAAAAATACAACTTTTCAGGCACAAAATCAAGTATTTTAAAGATTTGTTCATTCAACAGAGGAAAAATAGGCCACTGCTCGCTTGTAAGGACGCAGCGTACTGCGTCCGCTCACATAGAACAAGGAGATTGTTATCGGACGCTGCACGTATCCTTCATAGTCTTGTCTTGTTACGATTCCAGAACACATTGGTCAATATGTTGCGCAAGAATATCTCGTATCCGCAGGCCCTTATCAGTCAATGTAATGTGCCGACTCGTTATCCTCGCCCAATACTTTCAACCATTTATTGGTAAGCTTAGCTGCAGCGAGTATCTCTTTGATGTCTTTCTCTCCAACTTTTGCATTAAGGACATCCGTATATGCGTCAAGCATCTTGATGGTCTTCTCCACCATTGCATAGTTTACCAGTCGCTTGTTCAGTTTCTCGTCATCATCGTCGTGAAGCAGGGTCTCGCTGATGAGGTAGCGGGTCACCTCCTCCCAGTCGGGATAGCGCTTAGTGCCAAACTGCACCCACTCTCCTGGGAACTCGCTGGCGCCGTTCTTAGCCCTATCGTCGACGAGATAGTCGCCATCGCACAGGTTCTTGCAGTGGGTAATGATCACACGCTTCTTGAACAGGTCGCCAAAGTGCTTCGTCAGCCACGCCAACTTGTCACTATATGCTGTAGTGTTCTTCCAGGGGGCCGTAGAGAGGATATACATATCATAATACTC
>JAGCKB010000022.1 GCA_017647725.1 Bacteroidaceae bacterium | reverse complement strand
GATTGCGTACTTACAATCCCGAAGGCGTGTACGATGAAGATGAGGCACTCTATGAGGGTGTAGGCAGTATGCTCGATGAGCGTGATAATTCGTTGATCGAGATGCGAGGCAAGATGGATGAACTTGCCGGTGTATTCAAACGTAGTCCCCAAACCGCGTCGTTTTATCTTGACATGGCTGAAGGTAAAGGCTTGTATGAAAGTCTTGGTCGCAACTTTGGACCCGACTTGATGGCCGTTATCAATGGCGATGATGAGGCACGCGCTGAGTTGGATAGAGGCTTGGCCGAGTGGCAAGCAGCCGCCGATGAACGAGAGTTGCGTAACAACACCCTCAAAGCCAACAGAGACCAAACAATGGCCGACTACGAGGCATGGCTTGCCGAGGAGGGTTACACGCCTGAAGAGCGAGCCGAACTTGAGGCTGAAATGCTTGCCGTGGGTAATGCGATGGACGAAGGTAGGTTCATGGATTTTGTCCGAGCCTTGAATCGCAGTCGTCGTTATGACCGCGACATCGAGAATGCACGTAGCGAGGGCGAGATACGAGGCCGTAACGCACGTATTGCCGAAGAGCGCACATTGCCCAAAGAGGGTGACGGCTTGCCCAATATGCAAGGAGTGGCACGACCTGATGAGATACCCGTGAGAAGTAACGGTAAGTGGAACGAGAACGACTTCTGGGGAGAGTAAGAAAAAGAATAAACACTTTAAAACAGTAAGTAAATATGGTAAAAAAGATTGTAAATTTTGTGGCCAAGCATAAATGGATGTTTATGCTTGCCTTTGCGGTAATTGCCGTAGTGAGTGTAATGTTGGGTGTAGACTTTGGCGGTGATTGTGGTGCAGCACTTGCCATGTCTGCAGCCGTAGTTCCTAACGAAGGTGGTGGTAAGACCATTGTTAATGCTCCGTTGAGTGCAGACATTACTCGCGAAGAGAGTGTGAATCTCTTGGAACGCGATGTGTCGAAAGACATTGCGAAGGTACGCCCCAACTCAACACCTCTTGATGCTGTGACACGTCGTATTAAGAAGCAAAAGTCTGTGTCGCAAATTTCTGCATACTATAGTGTAGGTGTAATGCCCAAGGAGAGTAAAATCAAGACGCAGGTATCCGCAGGTAGTGCCAATACCCCTGTTACAATTACAGTGGAGGATAGCACGTTGTTCGAGGCGAACGACACAATCATGGTTCCTACGGTTAAGGTTTCAGGTCGCGGCTTCTTGACTCTCTATGTGCAAAAGAAAACCGATGATGGTAATTTGGTTGTTATCGCCATTAATACAGAGAACAATGCAGTACCTCAAATTGCTGCGGGCGCAAAAGTTATTCGTATCGGTTTTGCCGGCTCGGAGAAGGATGCTCAAGCACCTGCCATGCAGGCCTTGCCCGACGACAAAGAAAACTACTGCCAAGTGTTCGAGTCGCAATGTGAGGAGACCGAGTTCCAACGCTTGACCGACAAAGAGGTAGAGTGGAACATGACCGACATCGAGGAACAATGTGTGTACGAAATGAAACGAAAAATCGAGGATTCGTTGATGTTCGGTCAAAAGGCAAAGTTCCGCGATCCGTTGAAGAAAGAGATGGTGTACACCACCGAGGGTATGTGGTGGCAAGCCGGCACTGAATACACGTACAATAAAGATGAGGACTTCGAGAACAAGACCTTGACAGAATTGACACAAGCCGTCTTTGCTGGTAACAATGGCAGCAAGAATCGTATCTTGTTTGCCGGCAGCGACTTGATTGCCAAGCTCCAAAACCTATCCTACTACGAACGTACAATCGGTGCAAGCGAAGAGATGACCAAGTTTGGCGTTGACTTCAATGTCATCGTCACCAAATTCGGTCGCTTGAACGTTGTACATCTGGAAACCTTCGATGAGTTGGATATGTCCTATTGCGGCTTTGTTCTTGATCCCAGCAATGCTGTGCGTAAAGAGTTCAAGCCTTTCACTCGTCGAGAGCTCGATCTAAAAAAAGCGGGTGTTCGCAACACAGATGCTGTATTTTTCCAAGAGGTGTGCTGCGTGAACTTGATGAATCCTAAAACTCACTGCCGTATCGCTTTAGATGAGTAATCATTATGGGAGTTAAGCAATATAGATGTAATGTAGGTCACCTTTCGTTTTCCGTCATGATCGGCGGAAAACAAAGGTGGCTCAAGTTCAGAGGTGCAAAGGCTGATGAGGGTTTCTTCTCGACCGAAGATGTTGCCGAGCAACGAGCCATAGAGACAAGTAAACGCTACTTGCGAGGCGATATAAAGTGTGTTGGCATCTACGGTGAGGATGATGAGGGACAATCTAATGTCGGTGATGAAGTGTACCCTGGTGAGGTAGTTAATGGCATTACTACCGTACAAGCGGCACGAGAATATCTCGTGGCAGAGAAAGGCGCGAAAGCAAGTGAATTGAACAATCGCGAAGCTGTCTTGGCGTATGCCGAGAGAGTGGGCGTGAAATTTGCAGAATTGTAAATTGAAGTATGAAAGTTAGCGATATAGTGAAGCAAGTGCACGAGTATCTCGATGAAGTAGATGCGTTGAATGCGGCTTCGGTGCTGAATGGCAGTGCGCCTGTCGATGAGCGTATTATGTCTATTATTCCCGAAGTAGCTGTGGTGTTTGGGGAAGGCATATCAATGCCTATAACGAATGGCATGATATCTGAAGATGGTACGACCATAATGGTTGTGCCGGAAGATGGCGTAGTTAAGATGGATATCCCTGCAAACTTCGGTCGTCTCTACGAGCTAAAGATGGAGAGGTGGAAACGTAGCGTGTATGACGCCATAGCACATGATACGCCACAATATCGCAGACAACAGAACTTAGTGACACGGGGTGGCGTGGTTCGCCCCGTCGTTGCTATCGTTCCCAATGGAGAAGGTAGACAGCTTGAGTTGTATAGTCTTCCGCATGGAGATGCCCGAGCCGGACGAGTAGAGCGTGCGATGTATGTTCCTGTGCCGACCATTGAGGATGGTGATACAGAGATTAACGTCAGTGCCGACAAGGTGCCGGCCTTGTGCTATATGATAGCCGTTCGCGTAGCACGTAGTTACGGCAATGAACAAGCTGCAGCCTTACTGAGCAGTACACTCAGTGAGCAGATGGCAGTAACACGAATAATATGAGTTAGACAATAATAGATACAATATATATATGGGTTATCTTGAGACAATAGGCGCGAAGCCTTGCCTACACGACCAACAAGAGGGCTACATGGAGGGTATAGAGGGTACAGTAGTATGCGACCATCCTTGTTGCCCTAACTATATGGAGAGTATAGAAGAGTGTGATTGTGCCAACTTAGAGCCTGAGCGTGAGAAAGGCTACTTAGGTTGGTTCTTGAATCTTGCCGAGTGTCTTGAGGCGTACCCGAATCCCCGCAAGGGATTTACGTTTAACAACGTAGAGACGCGCAGTGTGTGGATATACGATGGTGCGCATTGGCGCAATACCACACAGGGTAATCCGTTCCACCTTATATACGACATAGAGAACGCCGGAGAGGTAAAACGTGGATATGCGCAGAGTTTCTACTATGTACCCACTGAAGAAGATGTAAGAGGAGGTACCATTACATTCCATTTCCTTATTGATGGGAAAGATATGTGGGTAGAGTGCGATGTACACTACACAAGTGATATAGTGCTAATAGAGTGGAATGGCAGTGACTTTGTGTCGCGCGTGCGCAGTCTCGACGCGCGTGCAGCCTATGTTGAGGATGGCAAGGTCGTAGATGGCAGTGGCAATGTTGTAGTCAATCCGGCTGTCATTCAATCAGGGTTAAAAGTTACGGTGCAGTATGTACCTCAATCGAAGAGTTCGGACGAACAAATGCAAGCACGTAAAAACATCGGTGCTATAGGTGTTTCTACCACGAGCAATGGAACGGCTGTCCTTGAGAGCAAAGGCCAAACTATCTATCCGTATGTGCCGGCATCGAAGATACCCACCACGAATGGCAAGAGTATAGAGCAACGTGTAGCCGATGAGGAGAGTCGGGCACAAGGTGCAGAAGAAGAGCTTGCTAAGAATTTATCCATTCTGCAAAGCAATACACAGTCAGCGGCAAGTGAATTGGATAGAAGGATATCGGAAGAACAGCGCAGAGCCGAATCGGCCGAAAAAGGTATCGAGGCAGATTTGGATGCGCTTGTAAATAGTACACAAATGGTGGTATCCAGCTTGAGGAGTCGACTTCTTGAAGAAGAAGAACGAGCTCAATCGGCCGAGAAAGATATCGCAGAAGATTTATCTTCGCTAAGTCAAGATTACGGAGCCTTTAAAAATACTCTGCCCGACTACATTCGGGAACGAATAGAGGATGTTATAGGCGACATTGATATCAACGGTGAAGATGGAAGAGTGTATGTATGGGATTATGCCGACAACCTCGAAGTAGGTAGTGGAGCAATAACGGGCGAAATTACGCAAGAGGTGCTTGATGCTTTGCGAAAGGCGCAAGTCGTAATACTTCGATTGTCGATGGATGGCATGGAATCGGTGCTTGTAGGGAACACCAAGATGCTGTCGGATGATGTGTTG
>JAGCKB010000239.1 GCA_017647725.1 Bacteroidaceae bacterium | reverse complement strand
CGACGTATTCGAGCTACTTCGTGCAAAATGTAACCGTATGCAAGCGCTGCCAACAGATATCATCCTCATAATGAACAATCTGCCCGTAGGATATTTCCGCGACCTGCAGATGATAAAAGAGGTATTTCTACCCGCATTCGAGGAGATAAAGGATTGCCTGCGTATGGCAAACTACATCATCGAGCGCATCGAGGTAAACGAGCACATCCTGGACGACAACCGCTACGACCCAATGTTCAGCGTCGAGGAGGTGAACCGTTTGGCAGCCGAGGGAATGCCCTTCCGCGACGCCTACAAAAAAGTAGGCCTCGATATTGAAGCAGGCACATTCCGCGCCAACAAGAATATCTCGCACACACACGAAGGCAGCATAGGCAACCTATGCAACGAGCAGATAACCGAGCTTATGGATAGCATCTACGGCAGTATGGACTTCTCGCGCATCGATGCCGCCGAGAAACATCTGCTTGGACGATAATAACACATCTGAATAATCACTAAAAGCAGTTAACGCAAGGTTGCAACGCAATATGTAATACAATAATTGCTACGACCTTGCGTTTTTAATTATAGAAACAGAAGAGATTATGAAAAAGATTTTTGCACTGCTAATCATAGCCCTCACCACATTATCGTGCGACACCGAATCACTCTATTCGGGTTACTCGGTATTCTTCACCTGCGATGCCTCGTTCCACCCGTTTAACCAAGCAAGCAGCTACGGACAGTTTATAACCGTAAGGCGCAAAAGCTCCACCTCATACGAGGTAACCGATGCACAAGGCATCACACACACCAAGCATCTTACCGAGAGCGAAGCACGACAGAGGTTCTACTATGGCCTTGGCGGACTTATCGTAGGCACCCCATCGATGGAAGATGGCAGAATATGGGCCTACGACCTCGCCTGCCCCAACTGCGATATGGCGCGCTACCGTCTTCAGATAGACAATGTAGGGCTTGCCACCTGTAACAACTGCGGCTGCATATACGACCTGAACTGCGGAGGAATACCCATCGAGGGTAAATCGCGCATACTATGGCGCTATCGTGTACACACAGCAGGCACCTTTATAACAGTGCAGAACTAAGATGAAAGCAACGTAACCACTAACACAAACAATATTTAAACAGCTACAAATTATGAGAACAAGAGCGCTAACAGCTATCGCAGTAACAATAATATGCCTATTATCAGGATGCACAACAGCATACGAGAAAGGAGCAGCAGCATACAAAGAGATGAATTTTACCGAGGCTGTTAAACACTATAAAGAAGCAGCGGAACAAGGGGATGCAGAGGCACAAAATGCCTTAGGAGCTTGCTACAAGAATGGTGAAGGGGTAGAAAAAGACCACGCCGAGGCTGCTAAATGGTACAGAAAAGCAGCGGAACAAGGACACGCACTTGCACAAAATTCGTTAGGTTACTGCTATTTAAATGGTAATGGAGTAGAAAAAGATTTAGAGGAAGCATTTAAATGGTTCAAGGAAGCAGCTAAACAAGGCCATCCTCTTGCAATAAAATATTTAGAAAAATATGTAAAATAAGTTAGCGACACAACCGCTTTACAAAGCATTTCCTGCCACTATTTTTCAATTTAGTAAAGAAACTTTTTGAAATTAGCGCAAAAAGCCTTATCTTTGCAGCCGTTAT
>JAGCKB010000238.1 GCA_017647725.1 Bacteroidaceae bacterium | reverse complement strand
ACACCGTCTCCCCGGCAATTTTCATTGTCCACGATATAGTAAAGTCTTTGTTTGAGCCGGTGTATTCCTGTGCTGCCGATGGCGATACCGTAAGAGTGATTTCAAGAGGAAATATTTTCTGTTCGACAATCTGCAACCTATCATACAAGGGACCTCGGTTTCCATTACACACCTCCCATTCTGTCCACTCACAATAGCCTTTAGCATAAACACAAGAACGGGTATATAAAAGAGAGGTACCCAAGCGACTGTCAGCAATAAAAAGTAACTGTCCCACTACTCCATCGTTAGATGTCTCTCCATTCGGTGTGGCATCTATAACCATTAACATTGCAGCGAACTCATCACATTGCATATCAGGCAGCCCGGCATCTGTTTCCCTGCATATACCATCTAATAAATAGCATCCTCGTTGTTTAAAATCATCGAGTGAACAACCGCTATCAAACTTTACATAATTCCAGACGTTTTTTCTCGCAAGCGTATCTTTTAAAACAGCCATTTCCTCTTCCATTTTACGATGAAGAGCCGATACCCCCGAACGACTAAACGCCAACTTTTTTTTACTAATCCAACTCATAGTTTTTTTGAAGCAAAATTATAGTCCCTACGAAGAAAACATGTTGTGTTTTTATTGAATTCTAACAGGTTATATTAATTTATGAGAAAAAAGCAACGTTTATTTTGCATTTCCGCTGTGGAATATATTAAAGCAAGCTTTATATATTTGTTTTACGAAGTTCTGCTGCGCTCGTTACGTGTGAAAATATATTTTCACACACTCGCTTATTGAACTTTCGCTCGTTTGTTGTATCTTTAAATAAGATTTACGGCACTCGCTGTGAAATATATTAAAGCAAGCTTTATATATCTCGCTCGTTTGTTGTATCTTTGCAATTGATATTACAAAATATAGTATGCTACAAGATTCTACTACACAATTTTTTTATAAACTCATACGCATTGCATTGGGTAACAGTACCGACTTTCCCGATAGCATCTCACCATCCCAATGGGAAGAGATTTATGAAATTTCCAAGAAACAGACTTTAGCCGGAATTGCTTTTTTGGGTGTAGAGAAGCTTAAAGAGGAGCAACGTCCCCACAAAGAGCTCTTTATCAAGTGGTACCTCTATTGCGACCGCTTAAAAAAGGAGAATAAACGTCAAAACGAGTATGCCCATAAGGTATCAGAGCGTTTCCTAAAGGATGGATTCCGTAATGCAATACTAAAAGGACAAGGAATAGCACAGCTATACCCGTCGCCCGAGTACCGACATCCTGGAGACATAGACATCTGGCTCGACGGAACACGCGAGGAGGTAATAAGATATATCAACACAATAAGTCCCAACAGTCAGCCGGTATATCATCATGTCGATTTTCCGGTGCTACAAAGCATCGACATAGAAGTTCATTTTACTCCATCGTGGATGAACGAGTATTTCACAAACCGGAAACTTCAGAAATACTTTAAACAAAACTCCGATTCTGTATTTAAAAACAGAATAAAAGTAGGTGAAGAGTATGAGATAGGTGTTCCCACACTATCATTTAACCGAGTATTCATTCTACTGCATATCTACCGTCATCTGTTTGCCGAGGGTATAGGCCTCAGACAGTTACTCGACTATTATATGGTGCTTATCTCGGGATTCAGTGCCCAAGAAAAAGAAGAGACTATTGCTACACTTAAGAAAATTCGCCTGTATAGTTTCTCACGTGCGGTGATGTATGTATTGCAAAATGTATTTGCAATGCCCGACGAGTACCTCATAGCTCCACCCGACAAAAAGCAGGGAGAATTTCTTGAAAACGAGATAATGCTTGCCGGAAACTTTGGAGCATTCGACATTAAGATGAACAACAAGCTTTACAGTAGAAATCCGCTCATACGTTTCATCTTCAAGAGCAAGCGCAGTCTACGCTTCCTGAAGTACCACCCATTAGAAATTATCAGCAGCCCATTCTTTAGAATATGGCATTTCTTCTGGCGTAAAAGAATTAAGAATCATATACTTAACTCTTCTAAATAAGATTATTTTAGAAAAAATGAAAAAAATACTATCTATAATACTATTTTGTCTTGCTACAACACTTTCGGCGCAGAAACTACATTACAGCATCGAAATGAACGGTGTAGCCTCAAACGGTGACTACACCCCATTTTGGCACATAGCTAACCGACAAGGAATAGGCAGCATCGACACCCGAAGCGGATATATTCGTGCAGCACTATCGGGAAGTCATAAGTTTAGTGATGATTGGTCGGCCACATACGGCGGTGACATTCTGCTTGCCAACAACCTCACATCTACCATAATAGTACAACAAGCCTTCGCCGACATCAATTGGAAGATGTTTACTATATCCTTAGGACAAAAGGAGCGTTGGAGTGGCCTCAGCAACCATCGTCTCTCTACAGGTAGCCTCACCGAGAGCGGCAATGCCCGCCCCATCCCCCAAATACGCATCGAGGTTCCCGATTACTGGGACATATTCGGCACTAATGGTTGGTTCACACTGTGCGGACATCTGGCATACGGTTGGTTCACCGACGAATATTGGCAAAAGGATTTTGTACCTGAAAATGCACAACGCACAGTAGGTGTTCGATACCACTCAAAAGGAGTACATTTTAAGATTGGAAAACAACAAGCACGTTTCCCACTAACGTTTGAATTTGGTCTTGATATGGCTGCTCAGTTCGGTGGCTCGGTATATAATCTCTTCGATAAGAAAGGATATAATATGCATAATCCGACACGACTCAGCGACTATTTTAAGTTACTAATTCCAACTAAAGGCGATAGCGAATATCATTGGATGGACCAAGGTAATATCGCTGGTAACCACCTTGGAAGCTGGAGCGGCGCCATCACCTGGCACGATAAAAACTGGAAATTAAGAACCTACTACGACCACGCATTCGAGGACCACTCGCAAATGTTTTGGGAATATGGTCTT
>JAGCKB010000237.1 GCA_017647725.1 Bacteroidaceae bacterium | reverse complement strand
CAAAAGAGCTTATCGAAAACTATTTTGACACCTACAGCGGAGTAAAAGAGTACCTAGAGCAATGCAAAGAGGAGGCACAAAAGAACGGATATGTAGAGACAATCTTCAACCGCAAACGCTTCCTGCCCGATATAAATTCGCGCAACGCAGTAGTGCGCGGATATGCCGAGCGCAATGCCGTAAACGCGCCAATACAGGGTAGCGCTGCCGATATTATAAAGGTAGCAATGATAAATATCTACCGTCGAATGAGAGAGCTTAACCTGCAATCGACAATGATACTTCAGGTACACGATGAGCTAAACTTCAGCGTGCTGCCCGAGGAGAAAGAGATAATACAGTCATTGGTGTTAGAGGAGATGCAACGTGCCTTTACAATGAGTGTACCTCTTGTGGCCGACCACGGTTGGGGCAACAACTGGTTAGAGGCACACTGATTATTATAAACTTTAAATATTCGAGTTATGGGTAACAATGAGATTAAAGAGTTGCGCTACGAATGGCTATGCAACTCGTGGGACATTGGCGGTAAAGACGACGACACAAGAAGAGACGGCACTATAGAAGCCGTTATTGGAGAGACCGAGTTTATCGAGGGATTCGGTAAACTGAATATTTCGAGTATCAGCGAGGAGAGCATCACCATCGAATCTTTTAACAGCATAGAGCACCTTACTCCCGGCTCATTTGTTTCGTTCAGGAGCGAGGTAGATGGACACGAGGACCACGATGGTGTGCTGTGGAACGGATACGTGTACTATCTAAAGATTTATTGGGACTAATAGACATTTAACACTATTTTATTTATTGCGAGTAACCTTTAATTAGTTGCTCGCAATAAATTTTGGTGTATTTGAGATAAAGCACAAACATAAACAGGCTCGTTTGAAGGTATATTACACAAAAAAAAACAGCTTCTAAGATTGTAACCTTTTACCTTAAAGTTTCGTCTTATAGATACAAGACGATTATTAACCGATTAAAAACATAAAAAGATGAAAAACATTCTAAGAATTATTCTCGTGACATTTGTTATGCTGCTCCCCACCCTATCACAAGCACAGCATAACATTACACAATTGGTAAAAGACAGTGTTATCACTGTACAACAGGCCGAAAAAATAATTCAGCAGCAACAATCCGACCAACACTATTTAATGGTTGAAGGAGAGAACAGAATAGATCGTATTATAGAATCTGTATCTATTTTTATCGTAACAATACTTATAGTACTACCTATATTTCTATCGATTGTCTATTTCTTCCGCTATCTTGGTAAAAAGGATGTTCGCGAAAAAGAGTTTCTTATGGGATTGGTCGACAAAGGAGGAATAAACAATGCCAATAACGAAAATCTAAACACCATTATTAATGCAAAGAGAGAAAAAAGTATAACTGCACAGAACAAGTTCCTTGTCGATGCGACAATGCTTGGAATAGGCTTTGCTGTAATGTTTAGCGAATTTACCTGCGGTGCACGTATTAATGATTTTATTCTACTCATCGCCATTATCCTATTCTTCTCGGGGCTGTTGCGCCTTATTGTACGCACGATATTTCTTATAATTGAGATAAAGGAGAAAAAAAGAAAAAACGCAGATAATAACAGCATCGAATTAATCGAAGTAAAAAGTAACGATACTCAACAGGAGCAACAATGAAAGACCCCGAAGATATTCTGTGGGTAACAAGGGTGCTTCTTTTAAACGACCAACAGGCCTACTCGTCTCTTATGAATAAATATCTGCCGCATATACAGCGATATTTTATCATTCAGACAAAAGGTAACCAGGCTGTAAGCGACGACCTCACGCAAGAGACATTCATAAAAGCGTGGCAGGGACTTAGCAGTTTCAGACAAATTTCATCGTTCCGTAATTGGCTACTCAAGATTGCTTTCAATACTTTCATAAGCTATATGAGAGAGAACAAAAAGGAGGAATTATTTGAGTCTATCGACGATGATATTGGTACATACGAGATAATGGACGACGAAGCCCCTCGGCCCGAGAGAGAGGATGAGTTGCATCGTGCCATCTACCGCCTGAACCTTAAAGAGAGACAGTGCGTGACACTATACTACCTCGAAGAGAAAAAGATTAAAGAGATTGCAAAAATAACCGGTTACCCCGAAGGCAGCATAAAAGCCTATCTGTCACGCGGACGAAGCAACCTTGAAAAAATACTCATAAAAGAATGAACGAGAAAGATAAGATAATAGCTCGGGCGTTGCAAAAAAGTTTTACACAATCCCCAAAGAATAACAGAGAATTGTGCAACAGGATACAGAGCAACCTACCCCCACGCAGCCGTACAAACGTGTTTCTGCTTATAACATTTGCCACAACAATAATTATAACAAGCACACTTATGCTGGTTCAATGGAACAATATATCGGATATACTCGATAGATTGCAAAATATAATAATCGACCCATTAACCTATAAAAAATATACAATAGCATATATTCTTGGAACAATAGTTGTAGGGATTATAATTGTATGGCAGATTTTCGGTTTTGTCGATGACTATTACGAGATAAAAAACGAAGATATTCTAAGACAGACACTACGAGGTAAAGAATAAACCACCTCACTCATTTTCAACTTACAAAAGTAATAACTATCTTTGCACAGCTTTTCCAAAAAGAAAGGTTGTGCAAAGATTTTATTAACGAAACAATATATAAAAAATATGGCTCTTAAAGCAGGAATTGTTGGACTACCCAACGTAGGAAAATCGACACTCTTCAACTGTCTCTCAAGTGCAAAAGCACAGGCTGCAAACTTTCCATTCTGTACAATTGATGCACAGATGGGACAGATTACCGTACCCGATGAGAGACTGAACAAACTTGCCGAACTTGTTCATCCCGGACGCATCGTCCCTGCAACTTGCGATATTGTAGACATTGCAGGCCTTGTAAAAGGTGCCAGCAAAGGCGAGGGATTGGGTAACCAATTCCTGGGTAACATACGTGAGACCGATGCTATTATACACGTTCTTCGCTGCTTCGACAACGACAATATAGTTCACGTCGATGGCTCGGTAGACCCTGTTCGCGACAAGGAGATAATAGACATAGAGCTTCAGTTGAAAGACCTTGAGACTGTTGAGAACCGCATAAAGAGAGTTGAGAAACAGGCTCGTGTAGGCGGCGACAAGCAGGCAAAGATAGAGTACGAAGTACTTATGCGTTACAAAGAGGCTTTAGAGCGTGGAAAATCGGCTCGTACAGTGGTTTTTGAGACCGATGACGAGGTACAGGCCGCAAAGAACCTTTTCTTGCTTACATCGAAGCCTGTGCTCTATGTATGTAATGTTGATGACACATCGGCAGCAAAGGGTAACAAATATGTCGATGCTGTTCGCGAGGCAATCAAGGACGAGAATGCCGAGTTGCTTATAATTTCGGCACAGACCGAGTCGGACATTGCCGAATTGGAGAGCTACGAAGAGAAACAGATGTTCCTCGAGGATATGGGCCTTAGCGAGTCGGGTTGCGACCGCCTTATAAAGGCTATCTACTCACTTCTGAACCTGCAGACATTCATCACCGCAGGTGAGATGGAGGTTAAGGCTTGGACCTTCCGCAAGGGATGGAAAGCACCTCAGTGTGCCGGCGTCATTCACACCGACTTTGAGAAGGGCTTCATCCGTGCCGAGGTTATAAAGTATGACGATTACATAGCTCTTGGCTCAGAGGCAGCCGTTAAAGAGGCCGGTAAAATGGGTGTCGAGGGTAAGGAATATGTTGTGCAGGATGGTGATATTATGCACTTCCGTTTCAACGTTTAAAAGAGCACAAAAATGAGTACCCTACCCTGCGCTTTTGTTTGGGACCCTGCGCTGAGCCCGTTCTCATTTTTTGGATTCGAGATACGTTACTATGCCATCTGCTGGATGGTTGGTCTTGCATTAGGATATTACATAATGCAATATCTTTATAGAAAACAGAAAATTGCCGACGAACTTTTCGACCCGCTGTTTATGTACTGCTTCTTTGGCATACTCATTGGAGCACGCTTGGGACACTGTCTTTTCTACGAACCCGAATACTATCTGTCACACTTTTGGGAGATGATTCTTCCAATAAAATTCACCGATGAAGGATGGAAATTCGTTGGTTATATGGGACTTGCGAGTCACGGCGGAACAATAGGACTATTTACTGCCCTATGGCTCTACTGCCGCAATACAAAATTGAAATTTGCCACAGTACTCGATAATATAGCCATTACAACACCCATTGTGGCGGCTATGATTCGCTTTGGTAATTTTATGAACAGTGAGATATTGGGACGTGCAACCGATGGCCCTCTCGGAGTTATTTTTGCACGTGTCGACGATATACCGCGCCACCCTGCACAGCTGTACGAGGCAATAGCCTATCTGATATTCTTCATTGGCGGATGGCTGCTGTATAAAAAATTCCCGAAGAAGGTGGGCACGCTGTTCTATTTCGGATACTGCCTTGCAACAATATTCACTTTCCGCTTCTTTGTAGAGTTTTTAAAAGAGGTACAGGTCGATTTTGAAAATGAAATGATACTTGATATGGGACAATGGCTGAGTATTCCGTTTATGATAATAGGAGCAGCCTGTATGGTCTATGGATGGAGAAAGAAATAATAAAAAAATAATGACTGCTGAGTACAAAGAGATGTATTCAGCAGTTTTTTATTTGCCAACTCATTGCGTGTAGGGGCAATCTGACAAAGTCCAACAGCTGATGTTATTAATTGCCTTACAACCTGTGCTT
>JAGCKB010000236.1 GCA_017647725.1 Bacteroidaceae bacterium | reverse complement strand
TGCCTTGCGGTAGGCGGTCAGCGCCCTGACTACATCCTCTACCCCGAAAATATCCCTTAACAGACTGAAAGCGTAGCCCCTTTCAGCGGCAGAGAGAGAAGCGCACACGCTATCGGGCGAAGGCTTTGCGGCATTGAACACAGCCACGTGCTGGTCGGCATAGATAGAAGAGTATCTTATGGGGCTATCGAGAGAGATACCGTCGAGCGTGCGGCACCTTGAAAGAGCTACATAAACCTGCCCGAAGGCAAATGCTGCTGCGGCATCAATTATCACCCGGTCAAAGGTCAGTCCCTGGCTCTTATGGACAGTCACCGCCCATGCTATCCTCAATGGGAGTTGCCTGAACTTGCCTACCACGCTCGGCATTATCTCGCCCGACTCCTCGTCCAGGGCATACTGTATGTTATCCCAATCTATAGGTTTTACTACTATCGGTGTTCTTGACCCGTCGGATACCGTAACTACCCCATCCCGGCTTATCCCCTCAACTGTTCCAATCTTGCCGTTGTAGAAATGCCCCTCGGGGTCATTCCTGACGAACATAACCCTGGCACCGACCTTCAAGGTGAGGAGTGGCTCCGCCGGATAACTGTTCTCGGGGAAATCCCCCTCCACCACCGCCTCGAACATCGAGGGTTTGCCGGGGAGCATCGCCAACCTGGTATCATTGATTTTATCGGCCTGCGCATTATGTGTCGTAAGACGTATCACATCATCATCGGCAGGGAACGCGCCTACACGGGCATTGAGTTTTTCGAGCACAGACTCTGTCACCCGGTTTTCCCTGACGGCATTCAGTATCTCAAGGAAATCATTATCCTTCTGCCTATGCACCTGCTGCAGCTCTATTATTATGTAGTCCAGTTTCTGCAGAGCCTTGGAATGAAAGAAATAAGGTGCCGGATAGACCCTCTCCATATATTGGCGCTCGCTTTCCTTCACCACAGGGGAGAGCTGGTTTGCATCACCAATCATCAGGAGCTGCACCCCGCCGAAGGGCTTGTCATTACGGCGGAAAAGCCTGAGGGTCATATCCACCGCATCAAAGATATCGGCCCTTACCATCGATATCTCGTCAATGACAAGCAGGTCGAGAGTCCTGAAAATCTTGAGCCTCTCCTTATTGGGCTTACGGTACTTGTCGGGCATCTGGTACTCGGTGACGAGTTCCTTGACATCGGGGAGAT
This sequence comes from Bacteroidaceae bacterium, assembly GCA_017647725.1. Taxonomy (GTDB): domain Bacteria; phylum Bacteroidota; class Bacteroidia; order Bacteroidales; family Bacteroidaceae; genus HGM04593. The sequence continues at coordinate 1,219 of JAGCKB010000236.1, read as the reverse complement.
ATGGACAAAGCGGCAGCTGAAAGAATGAATGAATAGTCGTGCCGCCCGCATTGATGGCTGCCACGCCGGTGGGAGCCAACACAACAAAACGCTTGGATATGTTCCGGGTGAGGTACTTGAGGAAAGTAGTTTTTCCCGTACCCGCCTTTCCGGTAAGGAACACCGACTTGTCGGTACACCTCACAAACCTCTCGGCCGTTTCAAATATGCTGTCCTTTACAATATCCATATAGCGCCAATGTTGTCACTGCAAAAATATATACAAACCGGCAAGAAATGCCAACCTTGCCTGAATAATTTATAAAAAACAGAATAACAGCCCCTGTATATATGTGATACAAGTAAACCAAACAGTGTCATTTCCTGATTTAGGTTGACTCCGCTTGGAGTCAAAAGTTTTGGGGCTCATATTATCGTACTGTCATTCTATTCGATAAATTATGGAAAATGTGAAATAATCACCTTGTTTTAGTTGGGATTATGTGAAAATATAGAATGAAAGCAAATGGGATAATGTGAAATATCTACGTATTTATGGCTCGGATTATGTGAAAAGTGTTATCTAAATATATGGATTTCTTGAAAGTGCTCGAAAAGTCAATAAAATGCTTAGATGCTTTATTTATAGTAATTCATTAAATATGTATTGCCGAAATTTTAACATCGATTTAACAAAAAAGTTTCTCCTTTTTGAATGTTTTTATTGACCTTAGCAATCAGACTTAATATTTACTAACATGCTTACAAATTTTGAAACTAACAAAGTGTTTATTGCAAAAGGACTGTCATTTGTTCCTTATTCTTCCACTGCGTATTCCCTTGTCACATCTCTTTATAATCGAAATGTGGCGTGGAGTGAATTGCCTTATTCTGAATCTCCTTTTCACATTTGGGCGCGTGACTATATGCCTGTGCAAGTAAATAAAGATAAGTTTGTAAGATTTAATTATAATCCTGACTATTTGCGAAATTATCCGGAATACAAGCCTTACACCTCAATGATGCTTTCCTATCTTGGCGTTAAAGTGATTAATTCGGATTTGGTTGTTGACGGCGGAAATATAATCAGTTGCAGAGATAAAGTAATAATGACAGATAAAATATTTTTGGAGAATGCACATATTAACCATACAACGCTTATAGACACTCTTAGCCATTTACTTGAGGCCGAAATAGTGCTGATTCCTTGGGATAAATATGAAGAATATGGACATGTTGA
>JAGCKB010000021.1 GCA_017647725.1 Bacteroidaceae bacterium | reverse complement strand
GTCAATTGCTTGTGGGCAACATTTATTGTTGCTCCGTGCTCTACATCCTGAAAATATGCAATATCCTTTGTGGAACTGCACGATGCCAGCATTAGCAGCAGGCCGAAAATTGTTAAAATCTTCCTCATATCAATTTTGTTTATAATTTACTCTTTTAATGTTTGCTTTATGCGTAAATATCTACTATTTAGTGTGTATCTTGGGGACATTGCCAATGTTTTAAGTGTGTCATTGTCAATTAGTTACAGATTAATTTACTTTTAAAGCATAAAGAAATCCGGGGAAAATGTCTGGTCGTTTTATAGCATAAATGCTATATTAAAACCTGTGTGTTGATTAAATGTATGGCAAAAATAGTGAATTTATTTAATATAACGAAGAGTTTTCCTTGTTTATTTAGGAAAATATATTCGAAATATATATTCGATTTGCTCGTCGGCTTCTGCAAGATGAATTGGTTTTTCTCTGATTTGAGGCAGGTAATGTAAATAAAATTTACTGTATTATGAAGCGGATTAACCTCTATTTGTTGCATTTTTATGTATGGTGCCATCCCGCGATAAAAGTTGTGTGTATTTTTCTTTTAAATAGTGGTGTTACAACTGTTTTTATGTGTCGTTTTTTTTTAGGTTGATGCTGCTGTAATGTTTTCCTTTGAAATTTTATTTCTATTCTTTAATATATTCTTCTCTTAACTGCTATATATTTAAGGAAATGTAGATAACGTATAAATTTGTTTTGTTATGATAGTGAAATGGTTGTCTCGTGTATTTGAATAGTGCGACCTTGCTTTTATGACCAAAATGGCCTTATCTCTTTCTGATTAATCTCTATTTTGCTTAGAAATTTCTGCTTTATGCGATATTTGTGATAAAAAAAATCCTTAGAATTATTTTTTATATTGTTTTTTGTTATCTTTGTGCATCGTTAACCTAATTAACTTATAATATTATGAAGGAACTTGTTGAACAAATTCAGGCAGCTTATGCTGCTTTCGAGGCAGATGCCATCGCACAGGTAGAGAAGGGTAATAAGGCTGCAGGTACACGTGCACGTAAAAGCTCTCTCAAGATTCAGGAACTTATGAAAGAATTCCGCAAAGCTTCTATCGAGTCAGCTAAGGCTTAATTAGTTTAATCCTAACGCTGTCAGTATCAAAAAAAATAAAAGTCTTTATGGCTTTTATTTTTTTATACTAATAATTGATGTAAAAATTATTTACCATTATATTTGCTTTTCAATATTTCTGTTTAATCTTTTGCTTTCTCGCTTAAAAACAAGAGGTGTTTAGGTGTCTTGTTTAAGGGTGTAGCCGTTTATAAAAATTAATTAGGTTATATATAAATAATATTTGTTTAGATTAGAAAATATTTGTATTTTCGCAGAATATTTATGGTCTTATAAAGCACATAGATGGGTTTTTAATTTTGGTCTATTGCTTTAATATGATGATATACAATATGATATTTGTTAACTTAAACTATAAAAACTTTAATTGACATTAAACTATGAGAAAACGAATCGTTTCTTTGGCCGTAGTTGCTCTCTCTGTTTTTGCTTCGACAATGGCGCAGAATCTGAAGGGCTTTGCTTACGGTGACGTTGCCGCTCCCACCGGTGGTGAGTGGGAGTCTCCAACAGAGTTGGCGCTGAATAAGGAGCAACCCAGGGGTTGGTTCTTTACTTTTGCCAATGAGGAGAGTGCACGAAAAGTGCTTCCCGAGTATAGCGATTATCAGATGTCGCTTAACGGAACCTGGAGTTTCCATTGGGTAGGTAATCCTTGGGAGCGTCCTGAAAATTTCTATAAGACCGACTATGATGTATCGGCTTGGGACAAGGTTGAGGTTCCTATGAACTGGAATGTCTATGGCTTGCAGAAAGATGGCAGCCAGAAGTATGGTACTCCCATTTATGTAAACCAGCCTGTTATCTTTAAGCACTCGGTAGCTGTTGGCGATTGGAAGGGTGGTGTAATGCGCGAGCCCGCAAAGCATCATACAACATACAAAAACCGTAACGAGGTAGGTTCGTATCGTCGTAACTTTACAGTGCCCGCCGAGTGGAAAGGTCGTCAGGTTTATCTTAATTTCGATGGTGTAGACCCCTTCTTCTATCTCTGGATAAACGGTAAATATGTAGGTTTTTCAAAGAACTCGCGTAACCTTGCTGCATTTAACATTACTAAGTATCTTGTCGAGGGCGAGAATACTGTGGCAGTAGAGGTTTATCGTAATAGCGATGCTTCGTTCCTGGAGTCGCAGGATATGTTCCGTTTGCCGGGTATTTTCCGCGATGTTTATCTTACATCGACCAATCCTCTTGAGCTCCGAGATATTCGCGTAGTAACCGACCTTGATGCCGAGTACAAGGATGCTGTGGCAAAGATTACAGTAGACGTACGCAACCTTGCCAAGAAGAAAGCAAAAGGGTATAAGCTTCAGGCACAGCTCTACAAGAATGAACTCTTTAGCGATGCAAATGCAATCGTAGAGGGTGCAAATGCTGTTGGCGAGCTTGCAGTGGTTGAGCCGGGTGCAAAGACTATTACAGAACTTGCTATCGCAGTTGAGAATCCTGCAAAGTGGAGTGCCGAGGAGCCTAACCGTTATACTTTGCTTGTGCAGTTGCTCGACAAGAAAGGTCGAGTAGTTGAGACAGCATCTACCCACATCGGTTTCCGCGAGGTTGAGATTCGCGATACTAAGGCCGAGGATGATGAGTTCGGTCTTGCAGGACGTTACTACTATCTCAATGGCAAACCTATTAAGATGAAGGGTGTCAACCGTCACGAGAGCAATCTTGAACGCGGACACGCCATCACACGTGAGCAGATGCATAAAGAGGTTATGCTGATGCTTCAGGGTAATATCAACCACGTGCGTAACGCGCACTATCCCGATGCCCCATATTGGTACTATCTGTGCGATAAGTACGGTATCTACCTCGAGGACGAGGCTAATATCGAGAGCCACCAGTACTATTATGGTGAAGCTTCATTGTCGCACGTTCCCGAGTTTGAAGATGCACACGTCGCACGTGTAATGGAGATGGCATACGCTACAATGAACCGTCCTTCGGTTGTTATATGGTCGCTTGGAAACGAGGCAGGCCCCGGTGTGAACTTTGTACGTGCATACGAGGCTCTGAAGGCATTCGATGCAACACGCCCCGTTCAGTACGAGCGTAATAACAATATTGTTGATATGGGTTCTAACCAGTATCCCTCTGTAGGTTGGGTACAGTATGCTGTGCAGGGTAATGCCGGTATTAAGTATCCTTTCCACATCTCGGAGTATGCTCACTGTATGGGTAATGCAGGTGGTAACCTCAAGGATTATTGGGATGCTATGGAGAGTACTAACTTCTTTATGGGTGGTGCCATCTGGGACTGGGCCGACCAGGCTTTCTGGAACGTCGACCCCAAGACCGGCGACCGTTATATGGGTTATGGTGGCGACTTTGGCGATCGTCCCAACGACCATACATTCTGTATGAACGGTGTTATGTTCCCCGACCACTCTCCCAAGCCTCAATACTGGGAGGTTAAGAAGGTGTACCAGAATGTTGGTATCACTATGCAGGAGAATGGTAACGTTAAGATTTTCAACAAGCGTTACTTCAAGTGTCTGTGCGATATGAATATCCGTGCGTCGTTGTGGGAGGATGGTAAAGAGGTTGAGCACTTCTTTATGCCCGATATGGTAATTGCACCCCGTACAAGCAAGGAGTTTAAATTGCAATTCGGCAACTATCAGATGAAGGCCGATAAGGAGTATTTTGTAAAGGTTCAGCTTCTTCTGAAGAAAGACCAGCCTTGGGCCAAGAAGGGTTACGTGCAGATGGAGGAGCAGCTTCCTCTGAAGGATGCTGTGAAGTCTATTCAGCTTGCTGACGCAGCTAAGGGTGCAAAAACAAAGATGGAGAAAAGCAAGGATAATGCTCTGACAACAATTTCGGCTGTTGATGGCTCTTTCAGTGTTGTATTCGACAATGCTAAGGGTGTGTTCCACAGCATAGCTTATAATGGCAAGGAGGTGTTTAAGGC
>JAGCKB010000235.1 GCA_017647725.1 Bacteroidaceae bacterium | reverse complement strand
TGCTGCAATGGGCTTGCCTACTCGCTCGCCCCATTCACCGGTAAGCAGTGTCTGTAGCTTAAGACATCTTCCGCTGTATCCCTCTTCCTCTATTGTGGTGGGGTAGCTGTGTGGCGATGTGATGCCCTGCAGCTGTGCGGCGATATCGAATCCGGGGTTACCGCTTGCCCAGGTAAGTGGTGCGCAACCATCTGCTGTTTCGTGGAACAGATAGTAGTTGCCTTGTGCAATTACGCTCTCGAAATGGTACTTTGTAGGAATCTCTCTATCCTCGGGATAGCGGATGTCTACAAGATAGACACGTTGCCACATACGACTCTCCGAGGTTACAATATAGCGCACCGGGGTGCTGAAATTCTGCGCCTTGCTGTTTACAGTCTCAACATCTATCGTGTCTCCTTTCTCAATAACCTTAAGGGTAGCACCGGGCGTGAGCTCAAAGGTCGGTGATATTGCGCTGAGGTCGGTACCGAATGCTACCTCTATAGATATAGGATAGGCATCTGTTTGACTGTCGTATGAACGATAGTAGTCGGGGGTGTTCTCTATGGCTACTCCTTCGGGGAGGGTTATAGATAGAATATCGGCTTCGGCATTTGGCGCCTCATCCTGTATGCAGGCTGTTGGCATAGTGGCAGCCAATAGCAGAAATAGTGCTGTTTTTTTCATTGTCTGTTATGCTATTCCAATAAGTTCAATCTCAAAAATAAGTGTCGAGAATGCGGGGATGGGGCCGCTTGAGCGTTTGCCGTAGCCCATCTGCCAGGGGATATATACTATCCAATGGTCGCCGATGTGCATACTCTGCAACGCAATACCGAATCCTTCGATTAGGTCGCTTACGCGCATTGCCTCGGGGCAGTTGCGCTTGTAGCTGTTGTCGAACTCACGACCATTTATCAACTTGCCGCGATAGTGTAGGGTGACGACGCTCGCAGCCGTGGGGCATCGCCCTGCATCACCCGATGCTATTACTTCGTACAGAACACCTCCGTCGAGTCGCTTTATCTGTGGCTCTTCGGCTTTTGCAAGCATATATGCCTCGTTCTTAGCTCTCTGTTCCTCTTTCTTTGCCATTCTTTTAATGGTTTATTTATGCTTTCTTTATAAATAATGGCAAAGTTATAAAAGTTGTGTAATTGTTAAAAAACGGCAGAAGCATTTTTATATGCATTCTGCCGTTTTTTAAACTTTTTTGTATTTATTATAGCTTTCTTACTTGGCGATGAGGATTTTTTTACCGTTGCTGATGTAAATACCTCCCTTTACAGGGTGTGTCACTTTACGTCCTTGCAGGTCGAATGTGCCGCTATGTGTGCTTGCATCCTCTTGCTCGGTCGCAGTGATTCCTGTTGCCGATGTGTATATGATTTTAATATCTTTATGACCATCTACAATGTTTACTCCCACGGCGGCACCCTCTATTGTCTGGAAAACGTAACCCTCTATTGTTGGCAGGCTGATGGTGAAACTCTCATCGGCTACCATCATTGTGCTACTCTCTTGCAAGATGTTACCCTCGTTGTCTATGCAGGTAATGTTTACCGAGAAGTAGGGCTGTACGTAATATTCGTATGCGATAAAGGGGTGTGCGTCGCTCCATCCTGTAAAGGTGTGGTCGCTGTTGCCGTTCCAATAGAGTCCGTTGCTGCACTTTACGCTGAAATAACCATTGCTGTTTGCGGTGAATGTGAAATCGCCACCGTTCTTGCTTGCCTGATTGGCCGAACCCTTTGTTAGTGCAGGGATATAACATCCCAGACCATTTACAACCTTTGAGTAGCTGCCCGATGCTTCGAGGTACCACACGTATGCGGGACCACCCGATGCTGCGCTGTTGTCGGTGAGTATATTGCCACCTACTATCGATGCGTTAAGGAAACCGTTACGGCTGTTCTCGTCCTTGTTATTGAAGAACAGATACGATTTTCCATTCTCTACTTTTGTAACGACATCGCCCACAGCTCTGAAACCAATAAACGCGTCGGTGTCGTATGTAAGTGTAATAGTTGTATCAGCAGTAAGGGGCAATTCCTTGGGCTCCTCACCCAAAATGGTATAATAGGCAGGGAGTGTGCTTTGGGGCAGGCTGAATTTCTCGCCCAATGGAGCGCTGTGCTCCTCGACGAGTATAATACCGCCGTTGCTCTCGATATGACGCACAATCACAGCGTATGCTGTGCGTTCGTAAGTAACCTTTACGTTCTTGTGTCCGTCGAGTAGTGCAAAAGATGTTGTATCTATGCTCTTTACTTTCATATTCTTTATTTCGGGAGCAGTGCACTCGTAAGGCTCGTTCTGAGCTGCCGAATGGTAATATTTCCCGATGAGGCTTCCCTCGCTGTCGTAGCACTCGTAAGTTACCTGATAGACGGGCTCGTATATCCATGCCGAACCTTGTGGGTAGATACCTCCTACATTAAGTGTCAACGGGTTGGTTACAGCACGTCGGGGCATTGGGAATAGGGCACCGTTGCCTGCAATAATGGAGAAATCGCCTGTGCGCTCGTTGTATACATTCTTTAGCTGAATTGCAGTACCGCCCAATGTAACAGGTGCGCTTGTGCTGTTGATATAGCGGCCTGTTGCAAGGTTGCGCAGTGCAACCGACTGTCCCTCCGAGGTGGTGCTTGCTGCTGTTATCTCCCAAACGTCGGCAGCGAACTGCTGCTCGCTTATCTTTACATTATTGCTGCCATCGTCCACCATTCGCCATCCTGCGAATACAGGTACGTTGTTCGATATTCTCACATAGGAACCCTTCTCGGGGTAGTTTATCTGGGGTACCTCGGCCTCACTGCCTATGGGCTGGAACTCCCAAACACCGCCGTTGCCGTCGTTGGGATCGCTCCACATATTTATGGAGTTATTCTGTCCTGCACCGGCAAAGTTCATATACATTCCGGCTGCAGCCTTTTGGCTTCTTATGCTGTAACGGTAGTAGTTGCCGTTTTTCCTGTATACCGCCTCACCCAAAATAAAGTCGTAGTGACGCTTGCTCTCATCGTAGTCCCAACGTGCTGTATTGTTACTTGCTGTAGGGGTACTGTTAACCGAACCCTCGGGCTTTGCTTTACAAACAAGCGCATATTTTCCGGGGTTCGACGGGTCTTCCATAAGCGCCCACAGCTGGTAGTCGTATGCAGCCTCGCCCTCGTTGGCAATAGTGCCGTTCCACAGACGTCCTGCGCGTGCGTTGCCTGTACCAATCTGGGGTGCTCCCTCTCTCAGAAGCTCGATACATTTCCCGGCACGTGCTGCATCGGTAGCACCTGTTACAATGTGATGCCAATGCCAATCGCCTTCGGTAGATGATTGGGGCATTACTTTATCATCGCTGCTCTCGCTGTTGCTTGTCATAAAGTGGCGGCCATACTCGTAGTTATTATAGTTAAGAAGTACGCTGTCGGCTGTGACGCGGCGGCGGAAGTCGTCGAAGTTCTTTTTGTTTGCGGGCGACCATCCTGTTTCGGCGATTGCAATCAGTCGGGGTAGGGCAAGATACTCCAGGAGATAGTTGCTCTGTACGTGCTCGGTCCAGAATGTTCCTTGTACGCCAATATAATATTTTTGAAGTGATGTGGGTACACTGCTGGGTACAGGGACATAGTTGTATGTTGCGCGAAGGTCATCGGTACCGCTACCTGCGCCGACGGGCTCGCCGGGGTTTGTACTCTGCTTACGGTTGATATAATAGGGACCCCAGGGGGTGATAACCGAGTTCATTCCCAACTGGGCTGCTTGCAGAGCTGTCGACTGTACTTTACCCTGTTCCCAGCACATCATTGTACCCTTTGTACCTTTTATAAGCTCAACATTTGTACCGCCGGCCGATAGGCTCTCGTTCCACATAATAGCCTCTTTGCCTTTCTCGCGCAGATAGTCGGCAAGCAGACGCACAAAACGTGACTGAAGCTCGCGGATGTTGCTGAATCCCTCGGCCTTCATTAGGTCGTTACACTCTTTATTGCTGCTCCAAGCGCTTGTGGGGCACTCGTCGCCACCGATATGCACCTGGCTGTATGGGAAAATTTCTACAATTTCGTCGAGTACATCCTTGGCAAACTGCAGTGTGGCGGGATTTCCAACATTAAATACATCGGAATAGATACCACCGTCTACCTTTACGCTGTGGCTGCCGCCGGGGGTACAACTGAACTCGGGATAGGCTGCAAGGGCTGCGCAAGCGTGTCCGGGGAATTCAACCTCGGGGATAACCTCTATGTGTCGCTCTTTGGCATACTCTACAATCTCACGTGCCTCTTCTTTGGTATAGAAATAAGGGCCGTAGGGCTCGTTTGTGTAGTAACCACCATATATAGGGTCGACACTCCACGAGTTACTGCGTGTTGCGCCTATTGTGGTGAGCTTGGGGTATTTGTCAATCTGTATTCGCCATCCTTGGTCGTCGACAAGATGCCAATGGAAACGGTTCATCTTGTAGTATGACATTACGTCTAACATACGTTTAATCTCCTCAACCTCGAAATAGTGACGGGCAACGTCAAGCATAAATCCGCGATACTCGAAGCGTGGTGCATCTACAATGCTCAAACAGGGTAAGGTGTACTCATTCACATTACTATCCTTTACCTGTGCCATAACGCAAGGAGGAAGAATCTTCTTTATTGTCTGAAAACCGTAGTAGAGTCCTTGCGCTGTGTTTGCCGACAAGGTAATACCGGTTGTTGTAATGTCGAGTTTATAACCTTCGTCTCCGATGTTTGTGCTGCCAGAGTAGAGCGATACGGTTATAAGGGCATCTTGAATATCATTACCGATGTTTATATTACCTTCTCTGACGGTGGTGATTGCTTTTGCAAATTTTTTCACCTCGTCAATCATCTCCTCGGATAAGCCGTTGGTGCTTATTGCAAAGTTCTCGGGCAGGGTCAGTGTTCCCTGTTTCATTGATATCTGTTTAGGTAGCGGGGTAAGGTTGATTGTATTCCCTGCTTTTGTAAACAGTGGCATAAATAGTGCCAAAATCAAAAGGATTAGTGAGGTTTTTCTCATAGTCGTCTTTTTTAAGTGGTTTTATATTGTAATATTATTGTTGTTGTGGTCGCCTTTCAGTGTAGGCAGACAGATGTGATATTTTACAGCAAGAATACGTGTGAGGAATACGCTTGTGCCACACAAAAGGTGTATTACTACTGTGTTAAACTCAAGATAATCGCATATACCGAATACGATACCTCCAATAACGCAGGCCATTGCATATATCTCTTTACGGAAGATTAGCGGAATCTCGTTTATAAATACATCACGTATTACTCCTCCTGCTGCACCTGTCATTGTTCCCATAATTATTGCAACCCAAAGAGGGTACCCAAAATCAATCGTCTTTTGTATACCTACAATAGCAAATAGCGCAAGTCCAATGGCGTCGAACAGAAAGAATGTGTTATTCAAGCGTATAAGGTATCTGCTGAACATAATCACACACAGTAGAGCTAACCCTGAGCAGATAACATAAATAGGAGTAGTCATCCAGAAGGGGGTGGTGCCAAGCATCATATCGCGGAATGTACCGCCGCCAACTGCTGTTGCCATACCCACTACGTATGCGCCAAACCAGTCAAATTGCTTGGCTGATGCCAATCGTATTCCGCTTATGGCAAATGCAAATGTACCCAAGAACTCAATAATCTGTACGAATGTAGGCATTGTTATATCCATTGTTCACTGTTTTTCTTGTAGAGATACTGAAAAGAGGATGACCTTGAAGTCATAAATAGGCCATCCTCTTTGTTGTGATGTTGAGAAACTTTTTGAATTTCTTAAAAAATATAAAGGCTCAAAAAGTGATTTTTCAGCGAAATAAATTTAAAACAGCTTCTGAATAAAAAGAACTGTTTTAAGACCTCTTTATTTAGTAATTAATACTTAATCTGAGGTATGTTTGTGTAATTACCGCGAACAATCTTGAAATTGCTTGCAACACCTTTGAATGCACCATTATCAACCTTGGTTTCCTCGGGGATATATGCGGTGTGAAGTTTGGGGCAGTTCTCTACAGTCCAAGCACCAATGTTCTTTGTTCCGGGAACAAATACAATGCTCTCAAGATTATTAAGGTTCTTTATCTTGCTCTCCTTGTCGAATGACTCAATGGGCTTAAGCTCAATAGATTTTGCTAGAGGAGCAATGAGATATATCTCGTAGCTATTGCCGTTCTTCTTGTAAATCACACTTGAGAAACTTTCGAGTACACTGTTTTCGGGGTCGATATAGAACTCTTCTACTTTTGTAGCATTAACAGATAGACCTACGAAATTGTTGCCAAGTGATGTGATGTTTTTACCTATGTAAATCTCCTTTACCTCTTCGGGAGTTGGGCTTTTGAGATTAAGTGATGTAATCTTCAAGTTATTTACACTGAATGGTATCACAACCTGAGCATCTTTACTCTTTATACTGTAAATATTGAGCTGTGACTCTTCGAAGTTGTATTGGAAATTCTCATCTTCATATACGGGAATATTGATTACAGTAGGACGCAAATGTCCATATGAAGAAGTAGCTGCTATTCCAAAACTTCCACTGTTTGTTGGGTCGCTCACATACCACTCTTTAATATTTACAGTGCCATCGGCACCTGTATATACATAGTTCCAAGCGTGTCCTCCAAGATACCAGTTCTCGTATCCGGGCTGATATAGCTCACCATTTATTGTGAAGCAGGGAATACCCTGTGAGTGCATCATTACTGTCAGAAGGTCGGCATAACCCTGGCAGATAGCCTCCTTGGTCTTGAATACCTGGTAGGGTGCATTGTCAACCCATCCTTGTGCATATTTTACATTGGATGTTATCCATTTGAATGCTGCATTGTATTTCTCCTTGTTGTTTTTGCAATCGCTTACAAGTTCGGTTGTAAATGCGGCAATCTCGTTATACTGCTCTTCGGTTATTTGAATATTGGCAAGTGTCTTTGCAAAATCGTAGCTGGTGGCATTCTGTAATATTGTGCGCACCATTATGTAGGTCTTTCCTGTGAGTAGTTTAGAACCGTCATCCTCAGGGAATGTGACTTTTTGTTGTTGCATGGCGCTGTTCTCGGTATCGAAGTCGAATGCGTCATTTTCGTTTGTACAAGCTGTCATAAACAGGGCGGCAGCTGCTAAAGAGTAAATAGCGTAACGTAGTTTCATATTTATTGTTTTTTATGGTTGTTTATCTTT
>JAGCKB010000234.1 GCA_017647725.1 Bacteroidaceae bacterium | reverse complement strand
CTCTCTTCGTACGTGCTACATCGATGGTGCATGGAATAGGGGAGACCCTGAACAGTGGTTTGGTTGTCTATGATTCACATTCCTATTGAGGGATAGCGGTATAAAGAAAAGAGAAAACACCTTAAATCAATTATTTGTAAATGATTTAAGGTGTTTTCTCTTTTTGTCGGGGCGACAGGATTCGAACCTGCGACCACCTGGTCCCAAACCAGGTGCGCTACCGGACTGCGCTACACCCCGAACAGTTATGTATTAAAGTAGACCAAGGGTCTTAAATACTCGTACCATTCCCTCTAATGCTCTGTCTACCTGCTCCTTTGTGTGTGTTGCCATCAATGAGAAACGTATCAGTGTATCCTGAGGCGAACAAGCAGGGGGCACAACAGGGTTAATGAATATTCCCTCATCCCATAACATCTTGGTTACCATAAAGGTTTTCTCGGTGTCACGGATATATATGGGTATAATAGGTGTCGATGTTGCTCCAATCTCGAATCCTAACTCACGGAAATTCTTCAGTGCGTAGTTAGTTACATTCCAAAGATTTTCTATGCGCTCGGGCTCCTCTTGCATAATGTGCAATGCCTCTATTGCTGCTGCTGTAGCTGCAGGTGTGTTACTTGCACTGAATATGTAAGAACGGGCATTATGACGTATGTAGTTGATAACCTCTTTGTCACCTGCTACAAAACCACCTATAGTTGCCAATGACTTACTGAATGTACCCATAATGAGGTCGACATCTTTGGTAAGTCCAAAATGGTCGCATGTACCGCGTCCCTGATGTCCCAATACTCCAAGACCGTGTGCCTCGTCGACGAAGATACTTGCATTGTATTTCTCCTTAAGACGAACTATCTCTGGAAGATTTGTTACATCGCCCTCCATACTAAATACTCCGTCTACTACGATGAGCTTTATTGTATCGGGGTCGCAACGCTGTAACTCGCGCTCGAGATGCTCCATATCATTGTGCTTGAACTTGCGCAATGTCGAGAACGATAGACGACGACCATCGACGATGGATGCGTGATCCAATTCATCGCATAATATGGTGTCGCGACGACCTGTTAAACAAGATAGTACGCCAAGATTCACCTGGAAACCTGTTGAATAGACAAGAGCCTCGTCTTTTCCAACAAATGCAGCCAACTCGTTTTCGAGTTGCAGGTGAATATCAAGTGTTCCATTAAGAAAACGAGAACCTGCACATCCTGTACCATACTTACGCACAGCCTCAATGGCAGCCTCCTTAATGCGTGGGTGGTTTGTGAGTCCCAAATACGAGTTTGAACCAAACATAAGAACCTTCTTACCACTCATCATTACCTCGGTATCCTGCTCACTGTCGATACAGCGGAAATAGGGGTAAACACCCTTTGCCATAAATTGCTGTGGCAGGTCATACTTTGCGTATTTTTCCTTTAACATTCCCATCTTTCTCTATATTTAGCATCGCCGATTAAATAAACCTTAGTTCTTTAATCTTAGCGGCTGCAAAGATAAGCATTATTTTCAAAAATAAAGATTTTTTTACACTATTTTTTACTGTTAGGCGAAATCTAATGTAAAATTGTAGCCTTAATTGGATTAAGACGATTATTTACGCTTGCGCGACGAATCGGGTGAGTAGCCATAGCCATAGTATGAACTGCCGTAACGGCGGTGGCGCGAGCCAAAGCGAGCACCCGACGCGTTCATATCGTCGGCATTGACTACAAGTGAGGTGTTTTTCAGCTTACCCTCAGATACTATTCGCTCAAGGTAGTCGAGGTCGGCTTTCTGGCTATACTTAATACGTACTACGTACACTGCTGCATCGGCTACGCGACTAAGAATAAGCGAGTCGGATACAAGGCCGATGGGTGCTGTGTCAAGCACGAGATAGTCGAATTTCTCCGAAAGGTAGGCAATAGCTTTGTCAAGGGTATCCTTGGCCAAAAGCTCGGCGGGGTTAGGTGGAATAACTCCTGCTGTCAGCAGATACAGATTATTGTTAACACCCGATGGCTGTATGAAGCTATCGAGCATACTTAAGTCGCTGCCATCGCTTGCAAGGAAGCTTGTTATTCCCTCTTTGTTGGGGTCGAGTCCGAATACTTCGGCAAGGCGCGGACGGCGTATGTCGAGACCCATATAAAGCACTTTCTTACCCATTACAGCTAATGACATTGCATAGTTGGACGATACAAATGTCTTGCCTTCGCCCGAGGTGCTTGATGTGAACATTACCACACTGCCGCTGTTCTTCTGAATTAAGAAATGTAGATTGGTTCGTATCGAGCGGAAAGCCTCGGCCATAATGTCGTTTTCGCCCTCTTTAACCACTAAATGACGTTTGTTGCTTTTCTTAAGGGAAGCCAACTCCGGGATGCAGCCCACAATAGGTAGTTTATTGATTTTTTCAATGTCCTCTAAGCGTTTTACTTTTGTTTCTAAGGTCTCTGTCAAGTAGATAAAGGCAATGGGGAATAAAATACCGAAGAATAGAGCAAGCATATAGGCTATTTTGCTATTTGGAGAGACGAGGCCGCCGGTGCTCGCTTTCTCTATGCATTTAAGGTTATCGGCTGTAACAGCAAGTGCTAGAGCATTTTCCTCGTATTTCTGCAACAGCATTACGTAGAGCTGCGATTTAATATCGCGCTCTCGAGTAAGATCGGCATAGATGCGCTCAACGGCAGGAGCCTGTGACGCTCGTTGTGTGAACTCTCCCGATACTCCCTCAAGGGCATCTTTTCTCATATTTATTGACGAAGATAGTGCCTCTAAGATCTCAATGATGTCTTTTTGTGCAGCCTCTATTTTGGAATTTGCCGAGAGTACAAGCGGATTCTCTTCGGTTGCTGTAGTCAGCAGCTGATTGCGTTTGGCAACCTCTAAGTTGTAGTGCGTTATACAAGACGTAAGTGCTGTCTCATTTGAGAAACCTGCGATTGTTGGTATGGCCTGTTTGTCGTTTTTTTCGTCCTTAAGATATTTGAGCAGATAATCGACCTGTTGCAATTGTATGGTGATATCTTGAAGGCGCTCGGTGTAATTACTCTCATTATCGAGCAGACGTTCAACGTCAACTGCAGGGTTGATGAATATATTGTCTTTCTTATAGCTTGCGAGGTTCTTCTCTTGTGATCTAAGGTCTTCTCCAATAATATTTATTCTGGCACTGATGAACTCTTCGGTCTTCTGAGCTACTATATTTTTGTCTTCGTTTGACTGTGTGTTGTAGCTTGCAATAAGTGAGTTTATAAAATTGATACCGTTATTGGGAACATTGTCAATAACCGAGATGACAGCTACCGATGCTGTCTTGCTAATGGGAGAAATGGACATTGAACCCTGATAATAAGATGCCATATACAATGGATTGTATATAGATATTGTAATCTCTTTAAAAGGCACTCCTGTTGGGTTCTCTTCTAATAGAATTTCGCCTACTTCGGTTGTAAGAGCATAAGGATAGGTCTAAATCTTAACTGGCTCGCTCTCTATTACCTCTTTTGTTCTTTTGTCGTAGTAGTTGTACGACATCATGTATAATGAATCTTCGTCAAGCTTTAATCTGATGTTTACATCCGATAAGAGTGTATCAAGGAATTTGTCTTCCATTGCAGCATTAATCTTGCTGTCGGCTTTAGAAATAGGCTTGTCGATAAATAAACCATTGTTTACATATTTTATATATAGGCCAGCTCGTTTTACAGCTGCAAGAACTACGCTCCTGGAACCCAATACCTCAAT
>JAGCKB010000233.1 GCA_017647725.1 Bacteroidaceae bacterium | reverse complement strand
GCTCTATTCTAAGAAACAGTTTCTAAAAGAAAAATGGGCACCCTCTTTTAGAAGTTGTTTAAATTTATATTGTCAAGTTTTTTATAGAGCAAAATTGGATGTTTATTTATATTTTAAGGGCGCATAGCGGGCTATGTAACCGCAAAAAAGAGACAAACAGGCATTTTTGAATATAAAAAACGACGAAACCGTCAGCTTCTATATGAATATTTTTTTTAGAAATTTAAACATTTTCTTAAATTAAGTATGCAGATATATACAACAAAATCGGTTAAGGAGATTGATGTGCTGACTATGCGTTACGAACCTATCGCCTCATTTGCGCTTATGGAGCGGGCGGCAGGTGTGCTTGTCGATGCATTGTTGCACGACTATGACAACAATAGCCATTTTGTGGTATTTGCAGGCCCAGGGAACAATGGCGGTGATGGTCTTGTAATGGCACGTATGCTGTTGTCGCGTGGCTATGAGGTGGATGTGTGGTTGGCTTCCTACGAGCGGTTGTCTGCCGATTGTGCCACCGCATTGGAGAGTCTGCGGGCTGCCTATCCATTGTGTCCGATAGGGGTGCTTACCGATACTGTGCCCGATATTTTGACAGGCTCGGTTGTTATCGATGCGTTGTTTGGCAGTGGTCTCAGTCGTCCTTTAGAGGGCAGATATGCGCAGTTGGTGCAGATGATAAACTCTTTTGCAGTTCCCGTTGTTGCAGTGGATATCCCCTCGGGACTTTTGGGCGAGGATAATGGCGATACAAAGGCCGAGCGGTGGGTAGTGTGTGCCGAAACGACCTACACACTACAGTTTCCCAAGCTGTCGATGTTTTTTGCCGAGAATGAAAAATATATAGGTAAAATGCGGGTTCTTGATATTGGGTTAAGCAGGCAGGCAATGGAAGAGACAAAAGCGTTGGCACATACTATAGAGCGAAGTGAGATAAATGCTCTTATCTCTCCTCGCTGCCGATGTGCTCATAAAGGGTGCTTCGGACGTGCCTTGCTTGTAGCTGGTTCGCAGGGGATGGCAGGTGCGTCGGTCCTTGCTGCACGTGCTGCAATGCGCTCGGGATTGGGATTGCTCACAGTTCGTGTTCCCATCTGTAATAATGAGATTGTGCAGAGTTGTGTCCCCGAGGCTATGACGAGCATAGACTCCTCCGATGTTTGCTTCTCTGTCGCACCCGATACAGCAGTCTATACTGCTATTGGTGTGGGCCCCGGTTTGGGACGTAATGAGGTTACGGCAGCAGCCCTGCATACTCTTATAAAGAACAGCAAAGTGCCGATGGTTGTCGATGCCGATGCACTGAATATACTTGCACAGAATCCCTCCTGGATAGATGAACTCCCCTCGGGCTCTGTGCTTACACCGCATCCGGGCGAGTTTGCTCGCCTTGTCGGTGCTTCGTGCTGTGGATATGAGGCATTGATGTGTGCCCGGGAATTTGCCGTAGAGCATAATGTGTGCGTGGTGCTTAAGGGCGGTTATACGGCAGTGGTAAACAGTGACGGAGAGTTTTGCATAAATACCATAGGTAATGCAGGTATGGCAACAGGCGGTAGTGGCGATGTGCTTACGGGTGTGGTTCTTGCGCTTCTTGCTCGTGGTTACTCGTCATACGATGCTGCGCGTATCGCCGTATACGTTCACACTGCGGCGGGTGATGCAGCGGCCCATAAGCTTGGTGAGACCTCTTTGATGGCCGGAGATATTGTCAAGCATTTGCCAGATGCCTGGAAAATGGTCGAGAGGGTATAAGAAGCTGTTTAGATTTTATTGGAAAATAATTCTATATTTGCGATGAACGTTTCGGTTTCTTTGAGTCTATTATCGGCATCTTTTCTTTCTTATTTTTTGGAAATAGCCCGCTATTCCCTGCAAAATGCGAAAGAGAATCTACTCAATAATAGTTCTCAAATAATTCCGAAATAAAATTCAAACAGCTTCTAATTAAACAGATGAAGTTATTTTTATGGTAAGCCCTAAACAGATATTTCGCGATTGGTCGCTGCCGATAGCAATGATTGGCGGTGTACTCATCTATTTTTTATATGTAAATATCCCCTTTTTCGACGATACACACGTTGCTGCCAACAAAGCGGTGGCAGTGGTGCAGCCGCTGCTCATTGCGCTGATGCTTTTTATTACATTCTGCAAGGTGCGTATCTCGGAACTGCGCATAACATGCTGGCACGTGTGGCTGCTTGCCTTTCAGATGCTCTCTTTTATAGCCCTTTCATTGGTTGCTGCATTTTTACCTTTGTCCGATGCAGTGCGTGTGATTATTGAGTCGGCGATGCTGTGTCTGCTCTGTCCCACAGCTACCGCTGCGGCTGTTATTACAGCAAAATTGGGTGGTAGTGCCGCCTCGCTTATCTCATATACGATGGCTATAAATATTATGGTGGCAGTTGTAGCACCATTTTTTCTTACCCTTGCGCATCCTGCAGCCGATGGCTCTTTTCTCGACTCTTTTCTGCAGATAATGGGGAAGGTTTTTCCTCTGCTTTTGTTGCCTCTGCTTGCAGCCGAGCTTGTACGTCGTTTTTTTCCCAATATTCACAGCTATATTGTCTCTCGCGGACGAAATTGGCCATTTTATCTTTGGTTATTAGCTCTGTCGCTTGCCATTGCTGTTACTACAAGAGCTATCGTACACACAAATTTGCCAATGTATGTAATGGCAGGTATTGCTATTGTGTCGTTCCTGTGTTGTGTGTTGCAGTTTGCTATAGGACGTCGTATTGCAGGGCATTATGGCGAGATGGTTACGGGTGGTCAGGCCTTGGGACAGAAAAATACGGTCTTTGCAATTTGGTTGGCATATACCTTCTTTACTCCTGTTACTGCTATTGCAGGCGGGTTCTACAGCCTGTGGCATAATGTAGTAAATACGTGGCAGCTCTATCGGTTTAATCATAAATGAGGCTGAAAAGGCTTCATAACAAAGATGGATGACCCAAAATGATAATGGGTCATCCATCTTTGTTATGAGCTATTATGTATTGTCTTAATCTGTTATCAGAAATTGTATTTGAGGATTGTGCATATACGGTGATTGGTTACCGAGTGTGTCTTGTCGACGCTGCCATCGGCATTCATCTTGCCATAACCTGCTGTGGTGGGCTCGTACTCTATACCAATCTGCATTGCATTGTGTGTGTATATTACGCTGGGCGATACGCGCCAAAAGCTGTCGAGGTTCTTGAACCCACGAACATACATCATAGATGAACTGACAAAATCATCCTCGCAACCGAGGTTTTTGCCATAACCGCCAAACAGGCACCAAGTGAGTGTGCCCTTCTCTAATTTCTGTTTGTAGGTAACATCTACCCATCCTGTTACGCTTGCAAGGCTGCCATATTCGGCCTCGCCGTTATCCTTTAGCTTGGTTACGCCAAAGCCGCTGAGCATATTAAGATGCGATGCGTTCTGTGCATAAGTCACACGACCTTTGATTCCCCAGTTGCCGCTCTTATACGAGACAAACAGTGTGGGGCTGAGGCTTGTCACAAGCTGGTTCGAGAGAAGTTTTACTCCCTGCGCATCGGTGTACTCGGTGCGAGGCTTCAGGGTGAGAATGTCTACGCCTGCTCCCATCATAAAGCCGCCGTTGTTGTATCTTGCCTGGAAATATAGTTCGGGAATTACAGCCTTGCGAGCAAAGTCAAATGAGGTTGTCGATGACTCAAGATTATTTGCGTTGGGACCATAAGAGAGATATTGCAACTGGTAGAGCGCTGTTGCCTTGAGTGTGAACTTACCTGCCTTGTAGTCGTAGCGCAACTGCGGTGTGCGGCTGAAGGGGGTAAAGGGTGAACCTGTTGCAAGGCTGAATACATCGGGCATCATATCGCCCATCATCGGATGCCAAGCCTGTCCTGCCAAAAGTGAGTGTTTCTCCCAATCAATCTTGGCATAGGCCTGACGTATGCGCAGTACGGTGTTGCTTGTACCAAATCCTGCAAAGTCCGACTCAATCTTAGCCGATGTCTTTCCACCTAAAAACTCGGGGCCGGTAATGTTGAGTCCCAAGCGGGTTGTTATACTCAGCAAGTGAATATCCATTCTTTGGTTTAGGTCATCGCCATAGGCATTCAGCAACTCGTCCTTTGGAATCATATTAAACTGGTCGCTGTTGCTGCTAAGGTTCTCGCGAGTGTCAAAGTCCATGTAGTTTCTTACGAATCCGTAGAGTTTTACGGTGGGCTTGTTCTCCTGTGCATTGGCAGCAAATGCTGTCAGTGTCATTGCTGCAAAAAGGAATAATTTTTTCATAATAAGATTTATTTGTGTATGTTTTTCTATCAGATAAAGATAGAGGGTGGACCGATGAAGGGCACCCTCTATGTAACTCATTATTAACCGAAGAATCCTGTGCGACCAACGAAAATTATCAGTGAATATCCTATTATCAGTGATATTACACCAATGATAACTCCCACAATGCACATCTGTGACGACTTGATAAGACCGGTAGAGTAGGCAATGGCATTGGGAGGAGTACTGATAGGGAGTGCCATAGCAAATGATGCCGAGAGGGCAATACCAATGAGCAGTGTGCCAATACCTCCATATTCATCGAGCATTGGCCCCATTCCCTTTCCTACAGCAGCCAAGATAGGAACCATAAGTGCTGCTGCTGCCGAGTTCGAGATGAATGTAGAGAGCAACCAGCATATAATTCCACTGCCTGCCATTACAAGCAGTACGGGCCACTCGTTAAAGGGAATAGCCTCGACCAATGTCTTGGCAAGACCTGTCTTATCCATACCTACGCCAAGGGCAAAGCCACCTGCAACCATCCATAGTACGGCCCAGTCAATGTCCTTGAGGTCTTTCGATTTTATGATACGTGTGAGACTGAATACACCAACAGGAATAAGCGCTACAACGTATGAGTTTATGCCAATCTTTTTCTCGAACATCCATAGCAGTATGGTTACGGCCAATGTGATGTAGATGACGGTTGTGCGCCATCCTTTCTTGGCACCGCCAATGATTTTCAGTTGTACGCTATTGGCTTTGAAGGGGAACATTCTCTTCAATAAGAACCAGGCAATGATAAGGATAACAAGCATCAGTGGTGTCATTATCATCATCCATTGGTCGAATCCTATGCCAAGATTAAGTCCCTCGGTATCGTTCAAATATCCCAGTGCAATGCCATTGGGAGGTGTGCCGATGGGGGTTCCCATACCACCTATATTAGCACCTATGGGGATTGCCAGTGCAAGTGCTGTACGGCCACGCTCGTCGGCAGGCAACGACCTTAACACAGGTGTAAGAAATGTCAGCATCATAGCAGCAGTGGCTGTGTTGCTGACAAACATTGAGAATATAGCGGTTACAAGCATAAAGCCAAAAAGCACAATATAGGGACGTGTGCCAAAGGGACGTAGCATAGCACGTGCAAGTGTAATGTCAATGCCACTTTTCGAGGCAACAAGCGCAAGGATGAAACCTCCCAGGAACAGCATCACAGTCTGGTCGGCAAAAGTAGCCATAATGGTCTTGTAGCTGATAAGTTCCCCTTTTGGTATGTCGCTTATTAGGAAAGATATACCGCTGTTCGATACCGTAAGCAGCATTATTACAATAATCATCAATGAGGTTGTCCAGGCGGGAACAGCCTCGAGTATCCACATTGTTGCAGCAAATACGAAGATGGCTATGATACGTTGTTGTAATACGGTAAGCCCCTCTATGCCAAAGGCTTCAATGGGCAAAAACCATATAACGGTTGTGAGAATTGCAACAAATAGTAATTTGGCAATTCGTGCGTTTTTCAGTAAAAGTCTTTTCGCTTTTATAAGCAGGTTATTGTTTGGTTCCATATATTGTTTGTGTAAAATTTCTAATCGCATATTGGAGCTTTTTTTGACCGACTGCTACAAAAAGCAGACATTTCTCCAATGTAATGAAATATTGCACGAATTTAACCCAATCTGTTGGAATAATCAAAGAAAGTGAAAACTTTTATCGCACTTATTTATAAAATGTTACAATAAGTTACAATGAACAGAAGAAAGTGACCAGAAATGGTACGCTGAAATCGACGATGAAACCGTGAAAAATAGATAGTACGGTATATTCCCGTCCCGAGTATCTTATTATGACGGGGAGTGTGGTATCCATTGTTGTAGCGCCTCCCGAAGCGATAGGCGCCAAAGTGCCGAACCAACGTACCAGAAACGGTGCGCATAGCAGTGTGATAATCTCGCGCGATATGTTCGAGAGCAATGCTACCGTACCAAGTTCGGCACCTTTATACTCGGTGATAAAGATACTCGATAGTGAGTAATAGGCAAATCCCGAACCTATAGCCATACACTCGGGTAGTGTGCGGCCCGACAGTACTGCTCCAGCAACCGCAGAACCTGCAAATGTGCCCAATATGGTAAAGAGCGGCAGCAATGCAAGGCGCGGACTAAGTGAGCGGAAATTACGCATTGTCTGTGGGTCGTTTCCTATGCTCACGCCCACGCAGAACATAAGTGCACAGAGGGCATAGAAACTTACTCTGCCCCGGAACCATTCGTCTGGTATAATCTCGGTTACTCCGCATAAGGCACCTATGCAGAAGAATGCAACAATAATAATGCTTCCTTTCATTGCTCTCTTCTTTTAACTATATATTTCCATAGTATCAACGCCGCAATGCAACTGCCAACGAGTGATGCTAAGGCTATAAAAAGTGCCTCTACTCCCAATGTTCCAAGACTCTCTATAACTCGTTTGTTGTGTCCTACCTCTGTGCCAAGCACAAATAACAACAGCCATATAAGCACTGTTATAGCCCCGGAGATAATTCCTTTTATATTCTTGTTGCGCATAAGATAGCCAAAAAGAACACCGAGACCCATTATTGCTATTACTATGAACATATTACTGTATTTTTCTGTGGCGAAGATAACGATAATTGCCCTCTTTTATCATCTCGGTAACAAAAAAACTTTATCTTATGTTTCTCTTTTGTGAAACAAAGCACCTAATATCGGCTTAAACAGCTTCTAATATCTTTCGTAACATTTTGCGCGCGGTATACAGTCGCCCTCGCACAGTAGATACTGTGCAATTCTCTTCCAATGCTATGAAGTTGTAGCTGAACCCTTGTACACGAAGCTTTATTACCCATCCAAGTTCGATGGGCAGATGATTGATGCATCTTATTATTTCACTAAAGATATACTCTTGTTCTTCAAGAGGGTTGTCGGTGTGCTCTTCTGTGAGTGTCTCGTATGTTATCTCTCTGTTCTGCTGAGTGATATAGGTGTTGCGCATTATGGTGTAGGCCCACGATTTTATATTGGTACCCTCTTTGAACTTGTCTCGGTTTTTCAGCATTTTAAGTATTGTCTCTTGTGCAATATCTTTTGCGTTCTCTCGGTTCCCTTGGCACATATTGTATGCCATCTGTTTAATGTACCCCTCTATTGACACGATTTCATCTGTTAATTTTTCGTCTTTCATCGTTTTATCGCTTTTTTGGTTTGCTGTGTTTGTAAATGTATTCAGCGATAATAATTCCAAACGATAGGGGATGGTTTTTCTCTCTTCTTTTTTAACACTGTTTAACAAAACGAAATGCTGGTACAGAATAATAGGCGAGTAAAAATTTTTACTCGCCTATTATTCTGTTGTCCTACCTGGACTACAAAGTATAAGGCTTAAAACATTGATATATAATGATATAACGAATTTTGTACCCTGTGGAAAGTATGTCTTTGCACCCTACTTGCACCCTGCAAATAAAAAAGGCCTACCTTTTTGGAGATAAGCCGGTGTAATTCCTTTCTTTGGCAAATATACATCTTTTTCAGTTATCTGCAAGGGGTGCAGGGGGTAAAAAGCCATTCATATAATATTTTTTAAAGTGTGACCTTGAAAAATTTTTTGCTCAACCTCCGTGCCTCGCATTGATAACGGAAAAGGAGGGGCAACTTAACCGCGCGCCACCCCTCCCGAAACAAAATGAGTGAAAAATCTTAATAGCCCATTTTTCGCAATCGTTCTTGTCTATCTTCGGGTGTCATTATTCGATAGGAAAGGAACTGCTCATAGTCGGCTGTAATGTCCGCCTGTGGGCAAAGGAAATCTTCAGCACCGCCTGTGTCATTCAAAAAGTAGTGCAAATCGTGCAACTCCTTTGCTTTCTCGCATAACTCACGGTAAATGCCGTATGCTTTTTGCTCCTCATCGGTGAATGTGTATGTATGTTCTGAAACAATACTCTCGCGAATATGGTCGGCAATAGTCCACTCGCCACT
>JAGCKB010000232.1 GCA_017647725.1 Bacteroidaceae bacterium | reverse complement strand
TGCTGTGCAAAATTATGAAAAAATGACTGTAATTCCAAATTAAGAACATCTTTTAGGAACTATTTAAAATATATTTCGCGATTCTTTGGGAGTTGTTTTTTTGAGTAAATTTTACTATAGTAAACCCATATAGCAGCGGTCCGAAACATCGCTTTTGCAGCCTTGATATATTTTTTATATGTCTAAATTTGTTAAGAAAGCGTTCCTTGTTATCTTTGCATTCAAGAATTAAAGAATAAAACAATGACATTAAACGAAAAAGAGAATGTAGGTTGGATCGACCTGCTTCGTGTAGTAGCTTGTCTGCTTGTGGTCTTTTCACATAGTTGCGACCCGTTTGTTGCTCATTTCGATGCCAACAGAGAGATGTTCGTCACAGGTGTGTTTGCCGGAAGCCTTGTGCGCCCATGTGTACCGCTGTTTGCAATGATGACTGCGGTTCTTCTGTTGCCAATAAAAACAGGCACAACAGTGAATGAGTTCTATAAGAAACGTATAGGACGTATTATAAAACCTCTAATCTTCTGGTCGCTTGCGCTGCCGCTGATGGCGTTCTGCTATTTCACAGCCATAAGCCCCGATACAACAAATCCGCAGCTGTCGGTCGATGATTATACAACGACAACATTAGTGCAGCGCCTATATACATTTGTCTTTAATTTTAATTTCGATACAATTCCCCTATGGTATCTTTATATGCTCATCGGACTGTATCTTATAATGCCAATAATAAGCAGTTGGCTTGCGCAGGCAACGCAAAAAGATATAAAGACAGTGCTTTATATCTGGGGTGCTACGCTCTTTCTTCCTTATGTCAAGATGGTGGCACCTGTGCTTGGATATGCAGGTAACTATGGCCATATGGGACTCTTTGGCGAGTGCGACTGGAATGTGTATGGCTCATTCTATTATGTATCGGGATTCATCGGTTATTTGATTCTCGCCTATTATCTGAAGAAATATCCTCTCGATTGGAGCTGGAAGAAGATGGCTGTTATATGTGTGCCTATGTTTGCTCTCGGGTATGCGGTAACATCTGTAGGATACATAATAACCAATGATTATTTCCCCGGTAATTATGCTTATCTTGAGATTCTTTGGTATTTCACAGGAATAAACGTGTTTATGATGACCTTCCCTGTCTTTGTGGCTGTGCAGAAACTGAATGTAAAGTCGCGTAAGTGGTTATCGCAGGCTGCAAAACTCACCTTTGGAGTATATCTGTGTCACTTTACATTTACTTTCTTCAGTTACGACCTGTATAATACGGAATCGTTGCCATACGTGGTGCGCATATTACTTGCAGCAGCTACCACTGCCGCAATAAGTTTTACGCTTGTATGGGTAATGTCGAAATTCCGACTGACAAGGGTGCTTGTGTCGTAAAAAACGAAATATATTAGTGAAGTGATAATTATTTGATAGGTAAAGTTGTGTTCATTTATATCACTTTACCACTAAAATTAAAAGTGTATAAAAAAAGCTACCATATACGAGATATGGAAGACAAAGGAGCGTGTGTGCAGATTAAAAGACGAGGGCAAGGCTGTGCCGAAATACCTCAAAAGATACCTCCGCACTCTCGATACGAACCTCAACAAGATGCGTTCTGTTGCAGTCTATTTCAAGGAGTACAGCAGCATCGAGAACTTGCAGCTATTG
The DNA here is from genome assembly GCA_017647725.1 of Bacteroidaceae bacterium. GTDB lineage: Bacteria > Bacteroidota > Bacteroidia > Bacteroidales > Bacteroidaceae > HGM04593. Next base: position 74 of record JAGCKB010000232.1, on the reverse strand, counting down.
GGTGAGAACTACATCAAGCAGATGAAGCGCGACCTTACGCCAAAGACATTCCAAACCTCTATCCTTTGTCAGAG
>JAGCKB010000231.1 GCA_017647725.1 Bacteroidaceae bacterium | reverse complement strand
TATAGGCTGATGGCTGTTAGTGCAAATAACAGAGGCTTTCACCTTTTTTGTGCCATAATGGCCACAAAATATGTTATCCACTACACCATATAGTCATTAATTTGCGAAAATAGTATTTTTTTTTCAAAAACAGTGAACAGAATGTGTAAAACATTTGCTTTCCCCGATAAAAAAGAGTCGCTTCTGAAATTATTCGTTATAATTCACTATCTTCGCAGTTGTTACGATAATAATACTGTATATGGACTATCAGACTATTCTCGAAAAGGTTTCTAAAGCTGTTGCTCCATTGACGGGAGAGGGGAAAGTTGCCGACTATATTCCGGCTTTGGCAAACGTCAATCCCAATAAATATGCTGTATGTATCGACTCTATCGATGGTAACCTATACGCAGTAGGGGATGCCGACGAGCGTTTCTCTTTGCAGAGTATAACAAAGGTGTTCTCTCTTGCGATGTGCTTGTCGATAAAGGGCGAGGAGTTGTGGACTCGTGTGGGAAAAGAACCTTCGGGGACAGCTTTTAATTCCTTGGTGCAGTTAGAGGTAGAGGGGATGCCACGCAATCCCTTTATCAACGCAGGAGCTATTGTGCTTGCCGATGTGCTGCTAACCTCGTTCCCCGACCCCGAGGCACGATTCCTCTCTTTTGTGCGCGAGCTCTGCGGCTCAGACACAGTAGATTACAATCTCGAGGTGGCACACTCGGAGCGCGAGACGGGCTATCTGAATGCTGCCATTGTAAATCTTCTGAAATATCATAAGAAAATTGAGCGGGATGTCGAGGAGGTGCTTGCCTTTTACTTCAAGATGTGCTCGATCGAGATGAATTGCAAGGAGCTGGCACGAGCTTTCCTCGCATTTGCCAATCACTGCAGGTTCGATTATGCCGGGGTATCTCTAACATTGTCGCAGGTGAAGCGTATAAATTCTGTTATGCAGACTTGTGGCTTTTATGACGAGGCAGGTGAGTTCTCCTATCTTGTAGGTCTGCCCGGCAAGAGTGGTGTAGGTGGCGGAATAGCCGCTCTATATCCTCGACGCTATTCGGTTGCTGTCTGGAGTCCTCGGTTAAACTCTAAAGGGAACTCTGTTATGGGAATGAAAACCCTTGAACTGCTGACAACAGAGACAATGGAATCAATCTTCTAATAGTATTGTCGATGAGACTGACTAGATATTAATAATGAATTAACTCCGTAGATAAATGAATATTATAAACTTAGACAATATCCAAAAAGGCAGAAATGCATTTATGGGACTTGCAATATTGTGGATTATACTTTTTCACTATTCTCAGATTCTTTCAAACACTCTGATATCTCCTATAATTGAAGAAGGGTACTTGGGAGTAGATATTTTTCTTCTATTAAGTTCATTCGGACTCTGTTTCTCTTTGAAGAGAGATAATAATTATGTGAATTTCATCAAAAGGAGATTCAAGAGAATTATACCCACGTGGTGGTTTGTTTCTACTTTTATTCTTGTATTTAATATCGTATTACAAAAAGACCATCCAAATAATATATTCCAAATAATATGTTATTATAGTGGTGTTGGATGGTGGCTATTTCATAATACCGACCTATCGGGGGTATACTATTGGGAGTGGTATATTCCTACACTATTGTGTTTCTACCTTTTTGCTCCGTTCCTATTTAAGTTAAACACCAAAAAGCTATCTTTGATTTTTATCACTTCTATCATAATTGCATTAGTTTTATCATATTTTATTGTTGCAACAACTTTATGTATCTCGTATCGAAGAATTCCGGTATTTATTTACGGATTCCTATTGTTTAGGATGTATAGTGGAGAAATAGATGCCAAAATATCAAGAATGTTTCTTTGTATCTCATCTATTGCTGGTTTGATATTATTCGTTTTTGCCATAAGTTTTAGATTTAAATATGGTTTACATTTTTATGGTTTTATGTTTGCACTGCCTTTGTTGTTGAATATATGTTATATTTTGCTACGTGGCCTACCGGTCAGAGTCTTTTCATTCATAGGAACACTTACATTGCAACTATATCTTATTCATAATATTTATGGTCACCCTTTACGTAGTATAATGAAACTGATTCCTAATAGAATAGCGGCAGTATGTGTTTCATTAATTCTATTGATAGTGATTTCTTATGTTTTTAGCATTGTAATGAGCTATACGATTAAGAAATTGGAGTCCATTGCTATTAATAAAGCAGATGACCATCCTTTGCAACGATGACATTGCTTATTAGCCCGAGAAAATGAGTAACTCCTCTACTGTTCATGAACAGCAGAGGAGTTACTATTATATGGCAATTGAATCGTTTATACATTATAAAGTAATAATCTCACCATCGGGTGTTACATAGAGAATTTTCTCAAAATTACCTTT
>JAGCKB010000230.1 GCA_017647725.1 Bacteroidaceae bacterium | reverse complement strand
TATAGGCTGATGGCTGTTAGTGCAAATAACAGAGGCTTTCACCTTTTTTGTGCCATAATGGCCACAAAATATGTTATCCACTACACCATATAGTCATTAATTTGCGAAAATAGTATTTTTTTTTCAAAAACAGTGAACAGATTGTATAAAACATTCGCTTTTACCAATAAAAAATGCTTGAAAAATGCTTGGCTTGTTTTGTCGTTTTTCTCTTCTTTCTGTGACAGGCAAAATAAAAACTCCTTGGATGCCTCCAAGGAGCTCATATCTTTTATATAAGGAATTTGAATAGTTCCTAAGTTACAAGGTAATAATCTCGCCATCGGGTGTTACATAGAGAATTTTCTCAAAATTACCTTTCTCAAGTTCCAATTTATAACAGCCGGTAGTTGTGTTTTCTATGTAGTCGGCATCGTCAATTGTGTAGTCGGGGTAGGCCTGGGCAGCAGCGTTTGTCACAGCTGTGGGGAGTGCGGCAACAGCGACATCCCATTTTGTGTATACCCACTCCGATGCTTTGTCGAAGTAGACATCCTTAATGATATTCTCGTGCTTAATCTCTACCTCGAACAGTCCGTTCCTGTCGTTCTCGGTATCTACGATTGTTGCACCGGGATATTTGTTATCTATAAAGGCCTTTATTGCATCATTTGCGGATGGCATATTACCCTCTGAACCATTCTCTACAATAATGCCATCTGTGGTTACAAAAATCCATCGCTCTACACCGCCTTTGTCAATCTCAATCTCGTAGTAGTGGTTATTCTCGGTTTCAACAAAATCGGCCTCCTCGATGCGGAAATTGGGATATGCTTCCGTTACAGCCTCTATAACCACATTTGGTAAAGAGGCAAGAGAAACGTCCCACTCGGTGTATAGCCACTTGTTTGCCGAGTTAAAATAGGCATCTTTTATCAGACCATCGTGCAGAAATTCTACATTAAGAAGTCCGTCGCGGTCATATTCGGCCTCGCGAATAGAGGCCCCCTCATAACGTTGTTCTATGAAAGACTTTATCGCGTTGTTTACAGCAACCTTCTTGTCGTCATCATCGTCGCAGGATGCAATGCCTGCTATCAGCGCAAATAGTATGATAGGAAATAGTTTTTTCATAATTGCTTAGTTCTTAGTCTTTAGTTCTTAGTCTTTAGTCTTTCTATTGGGGACTGTATCAATCGTCAATGTCTATAATATTGAATTTCTTGTCGAAAGTAAGCTCCAGGCGGTTCGATAGCTTAACCTCGTAGTCGTTACGGTCGTGGTCTATTTGTAGACATTTTTCGTTGGGGTAGTGCTCGCTGACGTACTTCTTGATAGCCTCGGGGATAATTGCTGCGGGCACCTGTGAGTAGCGGCAATCGATCTCTTTCCACTCACCGTTACGCTGAAACTCAAGCTTCGTTCCGTCGGTGAATACAACCTGATAGTTCTTCTCGAAGAGGTCGCGCTCCTCCTTTACATACGATATTTTCAGTCCTGCAAAATGTGTCGAGATGAATTGCAGTGTGTTTGCAGGAAGTTTCTCTTTCGATATTACTCGGTCGTTGTCGGCCTTAGCGGTTGTGAAACTCAATGATAGGATTGCCAATGTGATAAAAAATAGTTTTTTCATAATTCTTTTCCTTTATTTAGTTCATATATAATCTATTCTCTTAAACAAACACCAAAATAGGGTGTTCGGATGTAACGGTGTAAGAAATGTGAAATCATCCTTAAAATATTTTTCGCGCGTTGGAAATCTCTTTTCGCACCGTTTACACTGCAAAGATTATATGTGATTCTGAAAAGAATTTGAAATTTCTACCAAATTGGGATTTTTTTAAAAAAAATAATCAGTCAAAGGACTGTTTCATATTTATTATGCGCTAAATAAGTGTTTTCTATCCTACCCCAAGGTCGGTATTATTTATCAGTACCTCTATCTTGGGATTATCCTTAATCTTGGGGTATACCTCGTCGATGAACCAAGCAGCAAGCGCCTCATCGCGCTGTATCGCGGTGCCGTTGTTACAAAAAAGGTTAACACTGAAATACTCGAAATACTTATCGGCGGTGGCAATGTCGTTTAATATACGTTCGCGGCTGTCGCCCACAGTGCAGCATAGCAGACACACACCATTGAAGTATCGTGCGACGTCGGCAGGGGTGACACTCGACGGGACACCTTTGTTCCACTCTTCGCGCAGTTGCGGTGCGAAGCTCTCTATTCCGCAGCGGAATTTCACCTGCGCAGGAGCAAAGCGCCGGGCAAAATCGGCGAGACGGTGGCGATACATATAATGTGCCTCGAACCAGAGGGTCTCTATATTCTTCTCCCTGACAACGTGTGCAATAAGGTCGAGGGTATCTTCGTCTATCTCCATTGCCGAGCCCGAATTAATGATGTCAAGTACTCCGTAACGGCCTGTGACACGCTCCAAGCACTCTTTATTGATGAGAAAAGGGCTCTCTGAGGTGTCCTCGTGGTAGTTGCAGAATGTGCAACGATGCCAACGGCAGCCGCGACCTTGCAGCAACAGAAACTCGCGCGGCATTTTTGTATCAATAAGTGAGTATCTATCCATTGTGTCGTTCTTTTAATATATAACGCTTCAGTGTAAGAATTACGGCGTATGCCATAGGGGTGCCGAACAGTGCTTCAATACCCAATTTCATAAAGTATTGCAGAGCTATCATCAGTAGCAGGTCGCGCACAGTGAGAGTGCCAAGAAAGGCAATGAGCACAAAGGGGATAGTGTCGAACATATATCCTACAACCGAACTTCCTATGGTGCGCACCCATAGGAAACGCCCTTTAGTCCCTCTTTTGATGCGCTCCATAAGCCAGGCATTGGATAGTTCGCCAAGCAAAAAACCTACTAAAGAACCTATTACAATGCGTGGCACGTAGGAGAAAATGTGATTATAGGCATTGGCTGTCTCATCAAGATAGTTGGGCGACGGAAGCCATACTCCTATCTGTGTACACACAACAAGCAGGATATTACAAAGCAGTGTTGTAAGAATTACATTGCGCGCTGTCTTGTAACCCCAAATCTCGGTGAGTACGTCGCCCAGCATATAGGCAAAAGGGAATGTGATTGTGCCTGCATCGAAATAGAAGAGGTCGAAGAATCCTATGACTTTGACTGCCATAATGTTCGAAACCAAGTAGCAGGTGATGAATAGAGCCGTAATAACAATTAGCGGCATATTGCCGCGAGCTCGGTTTTTGAAAGGGTTTTCCGATACCTTGTCCATAATGTTTATTCTATTGAATTGTTTATTGGTTGCAAAGATATAACAAACGAGCGAGATAGGCAAAGTCTACTTTGACATTTCAAAGTGAGTGCCGTTAATCTTATTTAAAGATACAACAAAGATACGAAAGTGAGTGTGAAATGGGGAAAGAATGTTCTCTGTTAGCGATTTAACAGAGTTTGCCAAGATGTTGCAGTGTTGGCAAAAGCTCTAGCAAGGTATGTTTTGAGTACTCAAAACGTTTTGGGTAACTCGCAAAAATCTTGCTGCAATCAGCTAACTTCTCCCTCCTAAGTTGGGGAAATTGAATGTTTTGCAATAAAACAACAATGCTTTTTTATGTTTATTGGCACAGCAGACTCTCAATTTCAAATTAAATAAGTATTTTTGCCGTACCGAATATAAAAAATAGACAAATGGTAAAAGCAAAACCTTTCATTAAATGGGTTGGTGGAAAAGGACAACTCATAGAACAACTCGAAGCATTGCTTCCAGCTGACTTTGCAGAAAGGGAAAATGTTACTTACATAGAGCCTTTTGTGGGAGGAGGAGCTATGCTCTTCTATATGTTACAGACATATCCAAACATTAAGTCAGCCATTATAAATGACATCAATCCTGATTTGACATTATGCTATCAGGTTGTGAGAGACAATCCGACAGAATTAATTAAGTCCCTCAATGTAATTCAATCTGATTATTATGCTCTTCAAACAGAGGAAGAACGTAAAACGTTTTTCCTTCAACAACGTGAGCGATTCAATTCAAAATCATTAAATGAAATAGATAATACGACATTATTCTTTTTTCTCAATAGAACTTGCTTCAACGGGCTCTATCGTGTAAATAAAGCGGGTAAATTCAATGTGCCATTCGGTAAATATATCACACCGACTATTTGTGATTCTGCGACAATATATGCAGACAGCAAGCTATTACAAAAGGTAGATATTATGACTGGGGATTTTGAGCAAACTTTTACAAAAATCAAAGAAAATACATTCTTCTATTTTGATCCTCCTTACCGTCCTCTCAGTAATACGTCAAGTTTTAAAGATTATGCCAAGGAAGACTTCAATGATGATGCTCAAATTCGCCTAAAATTATTTTGCGATCGTTTAAATGAGAGCGGAGTTAATTTTATGCTTAGTAATTCCGATTGTTTGGGTAAAGATGGTTCGGATCGTTTCTTTGATGACTTATTTATTGATTATAGTATAGAAAGAGTATGGGCTTCAAGAAATGTAAATGCCATCGCTTCGAAAAGAGGAAAATTAACCGAACTCCTAGTTCGAAATTATAACTGTGTTGACGCACTACTTAATAACTTATGATTATGAAATATCTTGAGATACATCCAAAAGAACGTTTGAAAATATTTACAGAGAATGTATTGTACACAAATAGAGGTTTTAACTATTATGTTGATTGGTCTAATATTGATGGGTATCAAGAGTTTCTAGTCGAGATTCATGCTTTAGATATATTGATTCATTGTAGTGATGAACAGTTTTATGATAATTTTTCAGATCTTATTATAAAACTTCCTAGTGTCATATTATTGTTCCCTTATCTATTTGGCCTTGCTAAAAATGAAAGAGAAAACTTATATAAAGGCAAGGAAAATTTAATACTAATCCAAGAAGAACTAGATAAAAACGATTATTTGGAATTTAAATTCTCTAGAATAGCTGTTAAAAATTTTAATAAGGAAAACATAAAAGAATATTATGATTTCTTTGTCCAAATGGGCTTGAAGCATTTATATCAAAATATAATAGAGAAAAGTACATTAGACTACATTGCCGGTGTTTTGGTTGGAATGGACTCAAATGGACGTAAAAATAGGGGTGGAAAAGTTTTTGAGTTGGCATGTCAACCACTATTTGAAAAAATATGTAAAGAGATTATTTCTGTTTGCTGTTCTTTCGGAGATTCCTTTCAATTTGGTGATGGGAAGTAGCTTGTTTTTTCCGGTACATCAAAATGTGTTATGGAGTTTTTT
>JAGCKB010000229.1 GCA_017647725.1 Bacteroidaceae bacterium | reverse complement strand
GTTTCGTCGTTTTTTATATTCAAAAATGCCTGTTTGTCTCTTTTTTGCGGTTACATAGCCCGCTATGCGCCCTTAAAATATAAATAAACATCCAATTTTTGCTCTATAAAAAACTTGACGATATAAATTTAAACAGCTTCTTAATAAAGGTTCATTGCAAATGTATAAATGCAAAATAGCGGAACGCAAGCGTTCCGCTATTTTCTACCTTCTTTTTTAACAATAATTTACATTTTAAGTAGCGCTTCTACCTCGCGCGTACATATATAATATGCAACTTACTTCTTCTTTTCGGTAGGGTAGGTAATTCGTGTATGGTAGATGGCCTTTAAGCGGTCTTTGAATGTGCGCTTAATATTCTCGATGTCTCGGAATGTAAGGGGGCACATTTTCAGTTCGCCATCTTTTACCTTGCTGTCGACGAGTCTCTCCACTAGTTCGTCGATGTTCTCGGCTGTGTACTCTTTTAGGCTGTGCGATGCAGCCTCTACACAGTCGGCGAGCATAAGAATACCCTGTTCGCGTGTCGAGGGTTGTGGGCCGGGATAGGTGAACAGGCTTTCATCTATCTCTTCCTCGGGGTGGGCATTCTTGTATGTAATATAAAAATAGCCTGTCTTTGAGAGTCCGTGGTGGGTTGTGATAAACTCTTTTATGGTACGTGGCAGGTGATGCTTATCGGCAAGTGCCAGGCCGTCGGTAACGTGCTTTATTATGATTTTTGCACTCTCCTCGGGTGTTAATTTGCTGTGTGGACTTATTCCGCCGCTTTGGTTCTCGGTAAAGTATATCGGATTCAGCGTCTTTCCAATATCGTGAAAGAGTGCTCCTGTTCTCACCTCTAAGCTGTTGGCGCCTATGCAACGGGCTGCGTCGGCTGCCAGATTACCCACTTGCATCGAGTGTTGGAACGTGCCGGGGGCATCTTGCGATAGTTTGCGCAGCAGTTCGCTGTTTATGTTTGAAATCTCGATGAGTGTTACATTTGATACAAATCCAAAAAGCTTTTCTATAATGAACATGAGCGGGTAGGCAAATAGCAGTAACACTGCGCTTATGACAAAATAGAGGTACATTGCAAGATTCAGTTTACTTACGCTGTTCTCAATGATAATCTCATAGGCAAAATAGAATAGTGCATAGAATAGGAATATGTAAAGTGCGCAGCGCAGCATTTGTGAACGCGCCGAGAACTCTTTCATACATATCATAGCCACTATGCCGACGGGAATTTGCAAAAGTACAAACTCGTATGGAGAGGCCAGCATCACCGAGCACATTATAATTGAGATTGTGTGGGTGAGGAATGCGGTGCGTCGACTTGTGAACAGACATAGGAGCAGCGGTACAAGGGCAAATGGCAGCATAAATACGTTGCCGAAGCGCAGTTGCATCATTATGCCTACAATGATTGGAAATAGTGTGGCCGAGAGTACAACCAGCAGAAACATATTAAGGTTGCGCGACACTTCGGTTGCATAGATGTATATGTAGGCGAGTAGGGAACCGAAGCAGAGTACTACGAACAGTATCTGCCCGACGAGCATCAGCGTGGTTTTTCTGTTGTCGTCGTGGCGCTTGTCAAGCTCTAATCGGTACGACTCAAGAATTTGGTACAGTTTATCATCGACAATATCGCCTCGTGCTATAATTTTTTGTCCTTTCTGTACCAGACCATTGCTCTCGGAGAGTGACTCTAATTCTTGACTAAGGCTCTTTTCGGAGTGTAGTGAGTCATATCGGATATTGGGCGTCAGAAGCTCGTCGAGTCGCAGGCTGTTGACGATGTCCTGTGAGAGCGTGTCCCCCTGAGTGAGTATTTGGTAGGCATCGGGTATTTTCAGAAATCTATCTATGGGTTCTGTTGTCGATATGTTATCGGTGATTAGCTTTATGTTTGTGGCGTTTGCGGTGTAAGGACGGTCAAGGTCTTCCGATGCTACGATACCTCGGTCATATATCTCTTGCAGTCGTTTTTTGTATTTAAGATAGTTGGCAAGAGGTATTAACTCGTTGAAACTGCCATAGTATTTGTCTCTTAATCTCTTTAGTGCTATCTGATATGTGGTAGTATCCGTTGTAAAGTATGGCGCAAAGTTCTTGCGTACACTATCTTGCTCGGCCTCCATCTGCTCGGCGCTTTTGTATATTGGGAAATTAAAAGTTGCCATAAGCTGGCTGTATGCCCAGGGGGTATCACGACTGAAATGGTAGTTGAATACCTTGTCGCGCGGCATAAAATATATGACAGCCGCAATGCAGAGCAACGCTGTTAGAATCTGCTGGAAAAGTAGGAATCTTTTCCCAAAGATACGCATTATGTTCTTTTTCATATTTATTTAGCTTTATTCGTGGTAATACTGTTTACGGTTGTATTTTTTGCACAAGTGCACTTGTGCTTTACCGCAAATGTACTAAAAAATAGCAAACTCTCCCCTCTGGCAGCTGTAAATATTCTCTGATGATTAAAAAGTTATCTTATTTTCACACTCCTATTCTTTTCACTGATTAAAAAAAAGAGAACACTCGGCAACTTCTTAATATTTTGTGTTATATTTGCCAAGTATTTGTTAAATTTGGCTAAAGTGGCTTTTTGTGGTTATTTCTGTCGAGGAAATTATAACAGCCAAAGAGCGGGGCCATTTGTTTATTTTAGAAATAGAAAAGAAAATGAGTGATAGAAAAGTAAGAGTGCGCTTTGCGCCCAGTCCAACAGGTCCTCTGCACATCGGAGGTGTCAGAACAGCATTGTATAATTATCTGTTTGCTCGCAAACACGGTGGTGATTTTATTTTCCGCATCGAGGATACCGACTCGAATCGCTTTGTCGAGGGTGCCGAGGAGTACATCCTTGAGTCGTTCCGTTGGTTGGGTGTCGAATTTGACGAGGGTGTAACCTTTGGTGGCGAGCACGGCCCCTATCGCCAGTCCGAGCGCCGCGATATATATAAGAAATATGTAAAACAGTTGCTCGACAGCGGCAAGGCTTATATCGCGTTCGATACTCCCGCCGAGCTTGACGAGAAACGTGCGGCAATAGAGAATTTCCAGTACGATGCGTCGACACGTATGCAGATGCGCAATTCGCTGACACTCTCGCCCGAGGAGGTTGATGAACTAATAAAGAGTGGTCATCAATATGTTGTACGCTTTATGATTGAGCCGGGACAGAAGGTCGTTGTGAACGATCTTATTCGTGGCGTTGTGACCATAGACTCCTCTATCCTTGACGATAAAGTACTATATAAGTCGGCCGACGAACTTCCTACCTATCACCTTGCAAATATTGTTGACGACCATCTGATGGAGGTGTCGCACGTTATTCGTGGCGAGGAGTGGTTGCCTTCGGCGCCCCTGCACGTGCTACTCTATCGCGCATTCGGTTGGGAAGATACAATGCCGCAGTTTGCCCATTTGTCGCTGCTTCTTAAACCCGAGGGTAACGGTAAACTCAGCAAACGCGATGGCGACCGTTTGGGCTTCCCGGTATTCCCATTGGAGTGGCACGACCCCAAGAGCGGTGCAATCTCTTCGGGATTCCGTGAGTCGGGTTATCTGCCCGAGGCTGTGATAAATTTCCTTGCGCTGCTCGGATGGAACCCCGGTGATGATGTCGAGCTTATGTCGATGAACGACCTTATCGAGAAATTCGACCTTGTTAAGTGCAGTAAGGCGGGTGCCCGTTTCGACTATAAGAAGATGATATGGTTCAATCACGAATATATTCTTCGTACTCCCGATAGCGATATTGCCAAGATGTTTATGCCCATTGTGCAGTCACACGGGGTAGAGGTCGAGATTTATCTGCTCGAAAGAATTGTATCGCTGATGAAGGGTCGCGTGAACTTCGTACACGAATTGTGGGATGCAAGCAGCTTCTATTTTATCGCTCCTACCGAGTATGACGAAAAGACTAGAAAAAAACGCTGGAAAGAGGACTCGGCACAGAAGATGGGCGAACTTGCCGACCTATTGGAGAGTCTCGACGATTTCTCTATCGAGAATCAGGATGCTTGTGTGCATAAGTGGATTGAGGAGAAGGGTTACTCTATGGGCGAGATAATGAATGCCTTCCGCCTTGCGTTGGTGGGAGAGGGCAAGGGTCCGCAGATGTTCGATATTTCGGGACTCATAGGAAAAGAGGAAACTTTGACACGTTTGCGTCGGGCAATTTCGGTATTAGGATAACAGACACAATGTATACATTAGGAATCTATATTTATATAGGCCTCGTCAAATTGGCTGCGCTGTTTGGACACCGTAAGGCCAAGAAAATGATAGAGGGTCGAAAGGAGAGTTTTGCCAAGCTCGGTGAGGGGATAGAGCAGGGCGCCGACTATTTGTGGTTTCACGTCTCGTCGCTTGGAGAATTCGAGCAGGGACGTCCGCTTATGGAGCGCATAAAAGCCGAATATCCGCAGTACAAGATTGTGCTTACATTCTTCTCTCCCTCGGGTTACGAATCGGCTAAGAAATATCAGTTTGCCGATATAATATGCTATATGCCTTTTGATACTGTACTCAATGCAAAAAGGTTTGTGCGTATGCTTAAGCCCAAAATGGCTTTCTTTGTAAAGTATGAATTTTGGATGAACTTTTTGTTTGAGCTGAAGTGTTGTAAGGTACCTACATACAGTATCTCGTCGATATTCCGCCAAGGTCAGACCTTTTTCCGTCCCTGGGGATTTTATTACCGCAAGGCACTGCGTTGTTTCGACCATCTTTATGTCCAGAATGAGACTTCGCGTCAATTGCTGTCCGAGATAGGGATTAATAATGTGACAATCACCGGTGACACACGTTTCGACCGCGTTGCAAAAATCCTGGAAATCTCGCGCCAGCTACCGCTTGTCGAGGCTTTTGTGGCAGGCAGTAAAAAGGTGTTCATCGCGGGTAGTTCGTGGGGACCCGACGAAGAGGTCTATATGCCCTATTTTAATAATAACAAAGGCTGGAAACTGATAATAGCATCGCACGAGGTAGACGAAGCACGTATAAAGGATATTACATCAAAAGTAAACGGTATCTGTGTGCGTTACACCAAAGCTACAATGGACGAGGTGCGCGTCGCCGACTGTCTTATAATAGATTGCTTTGGCCTGTTGTCCTCTATTTATCGCTATGGCAATGTGGCATACGTAGGCGGTGGATTCGGAGTAGGTATACACAATATTCTTGAGGCGGCGGTTTATGGCATCCCGGTCTTCTTTGGACCAAATAACGCTAAATTCCAAGAGGCAACCTCGTTGAAAGAGTGTGGCGGAGGAATTGAGATACATAGTGCCGATGATTTTGCATCGCGTATGCGCTGTTTCGACGAGAATACCGACGAATTGCGTGCAGCGGGTAAAGCGGCAGGCTCTTATGTCTCGGAGAACTCGGGAGCAACCGATAAAATAATCTCGACTATTAAATTTTGATAAAACAGAACTCAAATATTGCCGATAGAACAATAAAAACAGTATCTTTATAGCGCGTTACAGGTCTCACGGTTTGTGTGGATTTTTAATCGTTGCGATAGAGATAGATAAGAAAAATTTAAATTATTTATTATATAAACCTTTTAAAAACAAAAATTATGCAGTTTTTGACAGACGAAAAATTGGTGATTGTTGGTGCAGCAGGTATGATTGGCTCAAATATGGCACAGTGTGCCTTGATGATGGGTCTTACAAAGAACCTCTGCTTGTACGATGTATTCTCTCCCGAGGGTGTTGCCGAGGAGATGCGTCAGAGTGGTTTCGACGAGGTAAACATCACAGCTACTACCGATGTTGCCGAGGCATTTAAAGATGCAAAGTATATCATCTCATCAGGTGGTGCTCCCCGTAAAGAGGGTATGACACGCGAGGACCTTCTTGCAGGTAACTGCAAGATTGCCGAGGAGCTTGGTAAGAATATCAAGGCTTACTGCCCCGATGTTAAGCACGTGGTTATTATCTTCAACCCCGCCGACCTTACCGGTCTTGTAACACTTCTCTACTCAGGTTTGAAACCCGGTCAGGTTACTACACTTGCTGGTCTCGACTCTACACGTCTTCAGAGTGCTCTTGCCAAGAAATTCGGTGTAATGCAGAATGAGGTTACAGGTTGCGCTACTTATGGTGGTCACGGCGAGCAGATGGCTGTGTTCGGCAGCGCTGTTAAGATTGCCGGCAAGCCCCTTACCGATCTTATCGGTACCGAGGAGTTCCCCGAGGCTGAGTGGGAGCAGATGAAGAAAGACGTTACACAGGGTGGTGCAGCTATCATCAAACTTCGCGGACGTTCATCATTCCAGAGCCCCTCTTACTTGTCGGTTGAGATGATTCGCTCGGCTATGGGTGGCGAGACATTCCGTTATCCCGCAGGTACATACGTATCAAACGAGAAGTACAACCACATAATGATGGCTATGGATACTACTCTCGATGCAAACGGTTGCTCATACAAGATGCCCGTTGGTACACCCGAGGAGCTTGCTAAGCTCGATGCAAGCTACGAGCATCTTTGCAAGATGCGCGACGAGCTCGTAACTTTGAATATTGTTCCTGCAATCTCGGAGTGGAGCAGCATCAACCCCAACCTTTAATAATTAATAAGGTGGCATAAATTTTCTCCCTAATGCTCTTTACTGAAAATATAGGGGGAAATTATATGGTTATATTCATCGGCAGCATCACATGTGATGCTGTCGATGAATGATTTAAATGCGAGTTTCCTTGGTAGGTGGAGTATAAGTGGAATGTTTTTTATCATCTATAGGCAGCGTTGATGATATTTTGAGGATTGGCTATTTATAAAATCTCCTCGTAATCTTTAGAAGCTGTTTAAATTTATATCGTCAAGTTTTTTATAGAGCAAAAATTGGATGTTTATTTATATTTTAAGGGCGCATAGCGGGCTATGTAACCGCAAAAAAGAGACAAACAGGCATTTTTGAATATAAAAAACGACGAAAC
>JAGCKB010000020.1 GCA_017647725.1 Bacteroidaceae bacterium | reverse complement strand
TTCTGTTTCTCGTTCTTGCTATTTTTACGGCGCTCTTGACGAGCAATCAGACGTGCCATTTCGCGGTCGGTACGCATCTGCTGTTCCTGTGCCGCAAGCGCCTCAATCTCCTTGCTGAAGTCGGCAAGTTCCTGACGTGCCTTACGTGTGCGCTCTTTCTCGGCCTTGGCCTCGACAATAGAGCGTATTGTATTCTCAATCTTTGCATTAGCCTCGCGCAAAAGTCTCTCAGCCTCATTTTGTGCATCACGAAGAATCTGTCGGCGGCTCTTTTTCAGTTCGTCGGTAGAACCCTGCACCTTTTCCAGCAGTTCGTCAAGCTCTTTCTCTTTCTGATGCACGTTGCGACGTTTCGTCTCCCAATAGCGTTTGTCGCGCACAATATCCTGTAGATATTTATCGCTCTGAATATAATCGCTACCCACAATCTCGGAAGCATCTTTTATAATCTCCTCGGGCAGACCTATTTTGCGTGCAATCTCCACCGCAAAAGAGCTTCCCGGGTTACCTATTTGCAACATAAAGAGCGGACGCATCTCGGCACGGTCATACAGCATAGCACCGTTCACAACACCGGGGGTTGAGTCGGCAAAATGTTTCAGATTCTGATAGTGAGTTGTGATTATTCCGTATGCACCGCGACTATTGAAACGTTTCAGGATAGCCTCGGCTATGGCAGCACCGATAAGCGGCTCAGTACCGCTTCCAAACTCGTCGATAAGAATTAGCGAACGACTATCGCAGTTGCGCAGCGTCTGCTTCATATTCAGCAGATGGCTCGAATAGGTACTGAGGTCATCCTCGATACTCTGTTCATCTCCAATATCGATAAAGAGATTGCGAAAAATGCCTGCCCTACTGCGCTCGTGCACAGGGATAAGAAGTCCGCACTGCAACATATATTGCAGAAGTCCTGCCGTCTTCAGACAGACCGATTTTCCACCGGCATTGGGACCCGAGATTAGCAGAATACGACGCTTATCATCGAGTGATATATCAAGAGGCGACATACGACGGCCGTGTTTTCGCAACGACAGTTCGAGCAGAGGATGCACCGCCGCAACCCAATCAATCAACGGCTTGTCTGAAAGCACCGGTTTTATTGCCCCGAAACGCTCGTCAAGCAGTGCCTTGGCACGTATAAAATCAATCACCCCAAGAAACACATACGCCTGAAGAAGTTGCGGCACGTGAGGGCGCAATTCGTCCGAAAATTTCGTAAGAATGAGAATCACCTCGCGACGCTCCTCGGCCTCGAGTTCGCGTATACGGTTATTTGCCATTACCACCTCGGCTGGCTCTATAAACACCGTCTTTCCGCTTGCCGACTCATCGTGAACAATACCGCCCATCTTGCGTTTCAGGGCAGGTGCCACAGGGATAACAAGACGTCCGTCGCGCAGTGTAGGCGAGGCATCCTTTTCGACAAGTCCCTCGGCCTGCGCACGTCGCAGAATATTGTTCAGCGTACGCGATATTCCGTTCGATGTACGCACAAGTTCGCTGCGGATAGAGGCCAGTGCAGGCGAAGCGCTATCCTTAATGTGTCCGAATTTATCGACAATGGCATCTATGGCACGAATAATCTGCGGAAAAGCCTCGACCTCTCCTGCAAGAGCACGCAGACGCGGATAGAGACTGACTGCACCATCCACACCTCCATCGTCGCTCTGACGACGCAAAAGCGAGAGCATACGTCCTATTGTATCGAGCGAACGACGCAGAGCAAAAAGTTCCTCCTCGCCCATATACATTCCCGGAATGCGTATGCGCTGAAGCGGCTCACGCACATCGAAATAAAAATCATTCGGAAAATTCTGCTCAACACGCAAAAGACGCACAAATTCATCGGTCTCGCCCAAGCGTCCCTCAATGGCTGCAAAGTCGGTAAGGAGCGACATTTCATCGACGCACTCACGCCCCAATGCACATAGGCACAACTCCTTTAGCATTGTGCGAACTGCATCAAATTCAATCTTCTTCTCAAAATTCTGCGGATATATCATAGCAGTTGTTTAAATTTCTGCGCGAAGATACTAAAAAGCACCCAAGAACACCCATCGTTCCTGTGCAAATATTTTTTCTTTAAAAAATTGAAGGTAAATTCGCACAAATTACATTACTTCTTGCTATCTTCGCAAGAATTTAAGAGTTTGGTATGATTTTCAGATACAACAACCATAATATATTCATCGACAAGCAGGGCGAGGGAGAGCCTGTGCTACTGCTGCACGGTTGGGGTTGCACACACGAAATATTCAAGGCGTTGCAACAGCTTCTGGCGCAGAAATACACAGTCTATAATTTTGATTTTCCAGGTTTCGGAGCCTCGGACGAGCCTTCCGAGGTGTGGGGAACCGAGGAGTACACCCGTATGATCGAAGCCTTCGTCAAGGAGAATAACATTGAGCGCCCGGCCCTTGTCGGCCACTCTTTCGGCGGACGAATAAGCATAATATTCGCATCGCGCAACGAATCGAGCCGCGTAGTCCTTGTCGATGCAGCAGGCGTAAAGCCCAAACGTCCTCTAAAATATTACTATAAGGTATATACATTCAAACTACTCAAGTGGTTGTGCAACATCTTTCTACCCAAGAAAAAGGCACAGGAGATTATAGAAAAGCGCCGCAAAGGAGCCGGTTCGAGCGACTACAAGAATGCCTCGCCAATGATGCGTGCCATATTATCAAAGGTGGTAAACGAAGACCTGACACACCTGATGCCCAATATCAAAGCACCTACCCTGCTCTTCTGGGGAAATCTTGACACAGCCACCCCGTTGAGCGACGCAAAGACGATGGAGCGCCTCATCCCCGATGCAGGTCTTGTAATTGCACACGGCACAGGGCATTTCTCTTTCCTCGAGAATGCAGGGCTATTTGCAACTGTAATGAAGAACTTCTTTAAGATTAACTAACTATGGAAAAATTCAACATCATATATGCGGTAATAGCAACGATAATGTATCTTATCATTGCCAAGTACGACATCCATATGTTTCAGCTTAATTCCTACCGCTATAGCCGCTATTTTCGTTGGTTAGCGCCCAAGAACATCGTCTCGACCAAGAGAGTATTTGCTCTGATAGCCCTTCTATCGGCGTTTCTACCCGACTACTACGGCTTGGGTTGCCTATCGGGTGTGACAACAGTTGCTTTAGTACACGCATTAAGAGAAAAATTCAAGACACCGCTTGTATATACAATGCGCGTAAAGCGACTATTTGCCACAAACATCATACTCTTTGCAGTGGTGGCAATATCATCGTTACTCTTTGCCAATGCCTATGCAAAAGCAATCATCGGCGCGGCACTTGTGCTATCCAACATAATAATGCTGCTTGCTAACCTTATAAACACACCCATAGAAAAGGGTATCAACCGCCACTACTACAACGATGCGAAAAACATTATACGCTCGCATAAAGGGCTTATAATAATAGGAGTAACAGGCAGTTTCGGAAAGACAAGTACCAAAAACTACCTTGCAAGCCTTTTGGCCGAGAAATACAACGTACTTGTCACACCCGGCAATTTCAACACCCTGCTTGGTGTTGTACGCACCATACGTGAGCAGCTACGTCCCTACCATCAAGTATTTATCGTAGAGATGGGAGCCAAGCAGCCAAATGACATCAAAGAGATTTGCGACCTTGTAGAGCCCACCATTGGCATTGTGACAGCCGTTGGCGAGATGCACCTTGAGACATTCAAATGCGTCCAGAATATACAAAAGACAAAATTCGAGCTGATAGACTCACTACCCGCAGGCGGCCTCGGAGTTATAAATTTCGATTCGCAGTTGATACGCGAATACAAAGGCACGACAAGTCCCTGCAAAGTGCTTAAATATGCTGTTGAACAGAAAACCGATTTCTGCGCTACCGATATTGTATACAACGGCAGCGGAGTATCATTCAAGCAGGGAGACGATTGTTTCGAGAGCCGTCTCTTGGGACGAGGCAACCTTCTGAACATCCTCGCATCCATCGCCGTAGCCGACCATCTTGGTGTTCCACGTAATAAACAGAGGAATGCCATTGCGCGCCTGCAACCCGTAGAGCACCGCCTCTCAATGAGCCGCGCAGGTGGCCTTACCATCCTCGACGACGCATATAATTCCAATCCAATGGGAGCAAATATGGCACTTGAAGTACTGAAGAACTTCAGCACAGGCAAGGATAACAAACGTATAATCGTCACCCCGGGATTTGTCGAGATGGGCAGCCGTCAGGCCGAGGCCAACAGAGAACTCGGACGCACCATAGCTGCTTGTGCCGACTATGCCATTGTAGTAAATGCCACCAACCGCGAAGCCATAAAGAGCGGCATCGACGAGGGAGGAATGTCGGCTGACAAGGTATTCCTTGCCGACTCTCTTACCGAGGCACGAGCACACATGGCAACAATTCTAAAAGTAGGCGACGTAGTTCTATACGAAAACGATCTTCCCGACAATTTTAAATAACAGATAGAAAACAACAAAAACATAATATAAGAAAATGAAAACAAACGTAGGCGTAGTTTTTGGCGGTCGCTCCGTTGAGAATGAAATTTCGGTAATTACAGCCAATCAAGCAATACAGGCGATGGATAGGGAGAAGTATAACATCATCCCCATCTACATAACAAAAGAGGGTAAATGGTACAGCGGCGAAGCGCTCTTCGATGTTTCTAACTACCGCGATACAAAAAAGCTGCTTGCAATGTGCGAGGAGGTATATATGAAGCCCATCTACGGCGATACCAACCTATACCGCACCAAGAAAGGATTCTTCGGAAAAGATGTTGTAGTCAAGCTCGATGTAATTCTGCCTGCACTGCACGGAACAAACTGCGAGGATGGAACATTCCAGGGAGTAATGGAGTTCTCGGGAATACCCTACACAGGCTGCAACACCCTTGCATCGGCAAACGGAATGGATAAAATCACAATGAAGATGATTCTCAAGGAGTGTGGTATCCCCGTAGTCGACTACTGCTGGTTCAGCGACAAAGAGTGGGACGACAAAAAAGATTCGACAATTACCAAGGTCGAGGATAAGCTTGGCTACCCCGTCATTGTAAAACCGGCCAACAGCGGTTCAAGCGTGGGCATACGTGCAGCACACAATCGCGAAGAACTTATCGACGCCATCGACTATGCAATTTCATTCACCAGCCGCGTGATAATAGAAAAATATGTGCAGAAGCTGAAAGAGGTAAACTGTGCTGTATTAGGAAACTACTACGAGTGTCAGCCATCGGTGTGCGAGGTACCCGTACGCAGCGGCGAGATTCTATCGTATCAGGATAAATATATGAATGGAGGCGGCAAACAGTCCGAAGGTATGCGTTCAACAGTGCGCGAGATTCCCGCCAACCTCCCCGACGAGAGCACTAAATTTATACAGCAAGCGGCTTGTGACACCTTCCGCGCACTATCGTGCGACGGCGTTGCCCGCATCGACTTTATCATCGACGAGGCCACAGGCGAAATTTTTGTAAATGAGATTAACACCATCCCCGGCTCACTCTCTTTCTATCTGTGGGAGTACAGCGGAATAAATTTCGGAACCCTGATAGATAAACTGATAGAGATTGCCTTCCGACGCAAGCAGGATGCAGGGTTCAAAGCTGTCAACTATGGCGAGAACATCTTTGCAGCCGGCAGAAGCGGCGGCGCCAAGATGGGTAGCAAAATGGGTGGAAAGTTCGGTAAATAACAGTTTCCCAACCACACATACGGTGCGCCTATCGTAAAAAGCGATTGGTGCACCGTTATTGTCTGTGTAAAATTTAAGAGTATGAGAATAACAGCAACCATTATACTACTCATTTCGGCACTGTTCGTTGCGACAGCACAAGAGTACATTCTATCGACCCAAACGGGAAAGATATACGGAGAGTTACTAATGCCCAATGATAACACCCCTTGCCCCATTGTGCTTATTATAGCAGGAAGCGGCCCCACAAATATGGATGGCAACACTTTAGGCAGTGATTATAAAAACAGCTCGTTACGCTATCTCTCCGAGGAGCTTGCCAAAAGCGGCATTGCCACCCTTAGATACGACAAGCGCGGCATAGGGAAGAGCCAGAAGGCAGCAACAAGCGAAGAGGAGATGAGATTCGAGCATTACATATACGATGCTGCAGCTTGGGCCGATACACTCGCCTGCGACGGACGCTTCACCAAGGTTATCATTGCTGGACACAGCGAGGGGTCGCTCATTGGAATGGCAGCAGCCCAAAAGAGCAGTAATGTAAAAGCCTTTATATCCATTGCAGGAAGCGGCACCCCGGCACATCTCTTAATAGAAGAACAG
The DNA here is from genome assembly GCA_017647725.1 of Bacteroidaceae bacterium. Lineage (GTDB taxonomy): Bacteria > Bacteroidota > Bacteroidia > Bacteroidales > Bacteroidaceae > HGM04593. Next base: position 1,480 of record JAGCKB010000020.1, on the reverse strand, counting down.
TTGCACCGACAATCGGAGTCTGTCAGCAACGAAGCAGCGAAAATAAACAAAGAGCTATGCGCAGGACGCACCGTTGAGGATGTACCCAACCATCTTGCTGCACTCTACCGCAAGAGCGTACAGCCCTACCTTATCTCGTGGTTCCGTTACGACCCCGCCAAAGAGATTGCCAAACTGAAGATTCCCGTACTCATACTGCAAGGCGACAAAGATATACAGGTAGGAGTTAAAGAGGCGCAGAAGCTATATATGGCACGCATATTTTCATCGTTCTACATTATCGAGAATATGAACCACGTACTCAAGCATTGCGACAGCGACAATGCGCTCCTGCAGTTAGAGACATACAAAAACCCCGAGTTACCCATCAAGAGCGAACTTGTAGAGCATATTACACGTTTCATAAAGCAATGAGCGACAATCTTAACATATTCAGTCCCGAGGCTGGCAGCGGCATAGAGATTCCACTGTCCGATGAACGCGTAGCCGCAGGCTTCCCCTCCCCTGCCGACGACTACGCCTCGCTTAAACTCGACCTTAACCGAGAATTGATTAAAAATCCGGCATCTACATTCTATGCACGAGTGAGCGGCCTCTCGATGGTAGACGAGGGGATAAACGAGGGCGACCTTTTAGTCATTGACAAAAGCCTTGAGCCACGCGACGGAAGCCTTGCCGTCTGCTACGTAGATGGCGAGTTCACCCTCAAACGATTCGAGAGGCACAGCGAATATGGACTTCTTATTCCCGCCAACAAGGATTTTCATCCCATCAAGGTAACCGCCGAGAACGACTTTATCATCTGGGGCATAGTCACTTATATCATAAAAAAAGTATAATATCGTAATGCTTGGTCTTTGCGACTGCAACAATTTCTTTGTATCGTGCGAGAGGGTATTCAATCCCTCGCTCGAGGGACGGCCTGTCGTTGTACTCAGCAACAACGATGGATGCGTTGTCTCGCGCAGCAACGAAGCAAAAGCATTAGGAATAAAGATGGGACAGCCCCTCTATCAGATACGCGACCTTGTAAAGAGAGAAAATGTGGCAGTACACTCGGCCAACTACCACCTTTATGGCGATATGTCGCATCGTGTAATGAGTATGCTCAAAGAGAATGTAGAATATATCGAGATATACTCAATAGACGAAGCCTTTCTTTGGTTCGGCGGAATACCTTGCGAACAGTTGAAAGAGTTTGGCGAGAAGCTTGCCCGCACCATTCGCAAAGGAACAGGAATCCCTGTGAGCATAGGTATCTCACACACAAAAACCCTTGCCAAGATAGCAAGTAAGCTATGCAAAAAATATCCCAAGCTAAACAGTTGCTGTCTTATGCAGCGAGACGAGGATATAGCAAAAGTCCTCTCTACCTACCCCATAAACGACATTTGGGGCATAGGACGACGACACAGCAAAATGCTGGAGGGGTGCTATATACACACAGCTGCACAATTCTGTGCATTAAGCCAAGAGTGGG
>JAGCKB010000228.1 GCA_017647725.1 Bacteroidaceae bacterium | reverse complement strand
TGTTTATTTATTTTTAAAGGGCGCATAGCGGGCTATGTAACCGCAAAAAAGAAAGAAACAGGCATTATTGAACATAAAAAACGGCGAAACTATCAGCTTCTGTAAGAAAATATTTTTTAGAAATTTAAACAGCTTCTTATATTTATTCACCCCAATAATAATACCACAACGATGTACGCAACCAATTACATTGTAGCAGGACACGGATTTCGAGTTACTCACAGCGAAGAGAATATAGACAATCTGTTGCCATCATATATAGCCTTTAAGACTACCGACGAGATTACCCCCCTATTCTCGGTAACCATCGACGACACGATGATGCCAAGTTGGAGGGGCGAGCGCTTAGGCTATTTTCCCTGCAACTCGGCCAATTTCGAGGTACACCGTAATGGCGAGTTGGCCTATCAAATACTTATATCCAACGAAGCAGAGGTTCATTGCGCCTTTATGCAGAGCGACGAGATGATGAAAAACATCACTGTAACAACACGAGGAAACAACACAATGCGCTCATTTGGACTAAACAACGCTATAATGTTGGCATATACATACACCTCGTCCGAGCATAAAACACTGCTTATGCACTCTTCGGTAGTAGAAAATTCGGGCAAAGGATATATGTTCCTTGGAGCAAGCGGACGCGGCAAGAGCACACACAGCGACCTATGGGTGAAACACATAGATGGCAGCACACTCATAAACGACGATAACCCCGTAGTACGCATCAGCAGCGACGGCACACCAATCGTTTACGGTTCGCCCTGGAGCGGCAAACGTCCAATATACAAGAATGTACACTACCCCATCGGCGGATTTTCGGCCATCGAGCAGGGAGCAACCAACAGCATACGTCGCGAATCGATACCCGCAGCATTTGGCATACTGCTTAGTTCGTGCTCGACAATGAAATTCGACAAGAGAGTACACATAAGCATCTGCGGCACAATAACCAACATATTGGAGAAGCTGCAGGTGCACACACTCACCTGTCGTCCCGACGAAGAGGCAGCAAGGCTATCGAGCACAACCCTAAAAGGATAAAAAGAGGTGGAGATACGAAAGGTAAGAGTAGAGAATGACATATTTCTTAGCAAAATAAGAGATATGCTCAGAAGCGGTAACCACAAAAGCGTCACTTTTGTGGTTCGCGGCAATAGTATGAACCCCTTCCTGGTGTGCGGACGCGACAAGGTAATACTCGTTCCACCACAAAAGCCGACAGTTGGACAAGTCGTGCTTGCCGAGTTCAAGCCCAAAGTATATGCACTGCACCGAATTATAAAGATAGAGGGCAATAAAATAACGATGCGTGGCGACGGTAACCTATTATCACAGAAAGAGATTTTTGAAGAGAGCAACATCGTCGGTACTGCAGAAGGCTTTATACGCAAAGGAGAAAAAATAGATACCGACAGCACAAAGTGGCGCATATACTCGACCGTGTGGCATTGGCTACGCCCGATACGCCGTCTGTTGTTATCGTTCTACCGAAGATATATTTTAAAACTATATTGATATGAAAGTAAAGAAAGGAATAGAATTACAGAATGTATGTAATGAGTACCTGCTCATCCCCGCAGGTATTGAGAATGTCGATTTCAGTAAGATTATTAGCCTAAATCCCACTGCTGCTTATCTGTGGGAGAATGTTTCAAATATGGAGTCGTTCGACACCGACACGCTTGTAGAGCTTCTCCTTAAAGAGTATGAGGTTGAAGAGCCTATTGCTCGCGAGGATAGCCAACTTATCATTGAAAGATGGCTCGAGACCGGGATTATTGAGGAATAATTTCCCCGGGGTAGATGCCACTAATAAAATAAATCCGAGTCAAAATTGACTCGGATTTATTTTTATTAATTTGATTGAGCAAGCTCATCAATCATTGCTCTCACTTAACTAATATCTTTGCCTTCGGCGAAGTGCTTTGCGTTCGGCAATGCCTGATTGAGCAAGCTCATCAATCATTGCTCTCACTTAACCAGCACTTTTTTACCATTGATGATGTAGAGACCCTTAACAGGATTCTCAACGCGGCGACCGCTGAGGTCGTAGATACCCTCAACAACTACCTCGTTCTTAACCTCCTCAATAGCTGTCTCGCCTGCTACATACTCCTCGATAAGGAATGCTGATGAATAACCGTCATTCCAGAAAGCTGCGCTTGCGCCATCATAGTCGCTACCATCGGTCTTGAGAACCATAGCACCATTCTCCCAAGCGCCGTTATCTGAGCGAACACCACGAACGCTCTTCCAAACCATACAACCGAAGATATCGATAGGCTCGGCAACTACAGTTGAAGAAGGAACAAGTTTCTCGAACTTGATGTGTGTCATAAAGTTCTTCTCGGCCTGGAAACCTACTACGTTACCATTACCCTCGAGCCAATTAACACCGCTATATTTGCTGTGATATACAAGATAGTTACCATCGATAGTCTTGAGCGAGTAAGCGCTGTCGATACGCTCTACTGTTACGCTATCCTCGGCAAGAATCTCACGCTCGCTGAGCTCGAACTCAAATGCCGCAGTCTCGGGATAAGCAACACCGTCAACAGCAACCATTGCAACGTCCTTACCCTCGCCGGTTCTTGCATTATCGGTGTAGTTCAAATAGAACTTGTTACCGTTCTTTGCTACCATTGTGAAGCAGTACTTCTTTCCTACCTCGGGCATCTGAACATCTGTTGAAGCTGCATATACTGCAATCGCCTCCTCAAGAACAGCCTTGTTAGCCAATGTAGGAGCGTCTGCTACTACAGCGAGTACCTCCTGCAATGCTGCGCGAGGAGCCTCATTGGGATAACCAACACCTACGAGTGCAAGCATCTCCTGTGCCTGTGCTACAAGAGCAACAGTCTCGGGGTTGTCTGCTGTAGAGATGAGTTCGCGAAGAAGAGCTGTCATCTCGATAAGCTGAGCTGTGATATCCTGAACAAGAAGTTCTGTAGCCTCGGGATCGACAAGAACAGCCTGTGCCTCCTCATAAAGTTCGTTAAGTTCCTGAAGCTGGTCGATGAAAGGAATATAAGCATCGAATGCTACAGAACGATAGAATGCTGTTGTAAGCTCGAACTCAGCCATATGCCAGTAGTTATGAGCATTGCCTGCTGCTATACGGTCGGTATTGGTCTTTGTAACCTCGAAACGCAAGAAGCTGTATGAGTTATCACACTCAATAGGCTCCGAAGAATAACTCTTTGAAGAACCAATGGGAAGCTCTGTCAAGTAAACAATCTCCTCGAACTCTACACCGTCGTTACTACCCTGAACCGACATCTCGGCAGGATAATCGTTTGCAGCACCGTTACGTGTGATGTAGTTGAAACCAAATGCGCTGATTGAGTTGCCACCAAGGTCAATTGTTATGCTGTGAGGCATACCATCATCTGAAACACCTTTGTCGTTCCAACGACTGTGGAAGAATGTTGCAGGGTTACCGTCGATAAGGTCAGCAATGGGACCCTCGCTTGCCTCCTGAGCATTTGTATAGAGATAATAGTCATTCTCGGGATTTGTTGTCTGAAGTTCGAAGGGAACACCACCAAACTCTTCATAACCAGCCTCGTCGTAGATAAGAGACTCGGTATCCTCTATTGCAGACTGAAGCGCTTCGAGCGAAGCATCTGATACAGCCTCGGTATCGCGAACAGTCAAAAGGATTGTTGAACCGGCATCGGCACCGCCTGTCCAGAATGCGAGAGCGGGGTTACGTGTGTTCATTGCGTATGTAGTACCGTGCTGATAGATGTAAACACCGGTCTCGGCCTGGTTACTCTTCTTTGCATACCAATCTGTTACATAACCCTCGAGGTAAGGAAGTTCCTCGTTTACGTCATAGAGCAAAGGATAGGTGTGACCGTCGTCGCCAAGAGGATTACCCGAAGCAAGAACACGTGACGCACCTGCTGCCATATTCACAATCTGGAACTTGAAGGGGTTACCAATGAAAGCCCAAGTGTAGTTATCCTCCTGACCCTCGGGAACCTTCTGAACAGCACCTGCACCACCTGCGGGGATATACTCCTGACCCTCGGTGTAACCAAGATACCACTTGTTTGTGCTGTGGATGGTCATATAGTACCAGCGGTTTACGCTCTCAAAATCCTTTGAGAAAACAATTGCATTGTTGTAAGAGCACTCTATGTCGTAGCTTGCATCACCCTCAACAAGTCCCTCGGGAAGGTTATTGAATGTTACACCATAAGCTGTGAGTGTGGGCGAAGGAAGGTTAGCACCCATATTAGCGTCAAATGTCTCTGTTGCTACAACCTCACCATTGAGTACATAGTTATAAACGATTGTAGCAAGAGTAGCCTCCTCGAGAACAACCTTGAAGTTGCTAACGATAATACCCTTGTTTGCACCAGCGAACATAAATGAAGCAGTTGTCTCTTTTAGGCCCTCTACTGCAACGCTCTGAACATCATAAGCGGGAACATAGTCCTTGCCGTCAACAGTAAGAGTTACGTCATTGGTGTACTCACCGTCCTTTACAAAGTCGAAACAGTAAGAGGATACATAATAACCGTGAGGAGCTGTCATAACATACTGCGAAGGACTAACTGTACCTACATACAAACGAAGATAATCGTGTTCGTCTGATACCGAGATGTTGTTGGCACTAACGCTGAATGTAAAACCGGGTACCTCGCTACTCTCCCAAATAGAGTTCCAAGTACCAGCCGTGTTACCTTGTATAAAGGTACCGCTGTTACGGTCGATTGTTACTGTAATCGACTCGGCCATCGCTGCTGCCACAAACATAAACAGCATCGAAAAGATAAGAGTAAATTTTCTCATAAAATGTTAATTTAATTAATAAAATTACAATATTTAGAACAAATCATTATCCATTTGAAAGCAGCGCCCATAATTCTGCTATAAATTAATCAACATCAGGCACTTAAAAATCACATTTTTCGGCTCAAAGGTACATTTTTTAATCAATAAATCAATCATTTCTTTGTATATTTTTTTCTATTGGTGTCCAATAAAACTTTTTCAGACTCTCATTTAGAATTCTAAATAGATACGAAAAAACCGAGCAACCTTTTTTTGGGTTGCTCGGTTTTTTATCTGATGTTGCTATTAAGCACCAAAGTTGTCGTACATAATCGACTTCTCCTCTACGCCAAGGTCGGTGAGCATATTCACCACTGCCTTTGACATAGGGCCGGGACCACACATGTAGTACTCGATATCCTCGGGAGCCTCGTGGTTCTTCAAATAAGTCTCGTAGATTACCTGATGAACGAATCCCGGAGTATATTTTACTCCTGCAGCATCGGCTGCGGGGTCGGGACGGTCGAGTGCAAGGTGGAATGTGAAGTTGGGGAAGTCCTTCTCCAACTGCAAGAAGTCCTCGAGATAGAATACCTCGTTGAGAGCACGTGCACCGTAGAAATAGGTCATTGTACGGTCGGTAGTCTTAAGTGTCTTTGTCATGTGCATAATCTGCGCACGCAAAGGAGCCATACCGGCACCACCACCTACCCACATCATCTCTTTCTTAGAATCGAAGATGGGATGGAAGTCGCCATAAGGGCCACTCATAATTACCTTGTCACCGGGTTTCAGTGTAAAGATGTACGATGATGCAATACCACAAGGTACATCCATAAAGCCTGAACGGTCGGGTTTGAAAGGAGGTGTCGCAATACGTACTGTAAGCATAATACGGTCGCCCTCGGCAGGATAGTTAGCCATAGAGTAAGCACGTATTGTAGGCTCGGTATTCTTACACTTCAAGCCAAGCAGACCGAATTTCTCCCAAGCGGGAAGATACTCATCGGTAATGAGGCTCTTATCGATATCCTTGTCATAATCCATCTCGTATGCAGGAATCTTAATCTGTGCGTAAGAACCAGGCACGAAGTCCATATGCTCACCGGGAGGCAATGCAACGATGAACTCCTTGATAAAGGTAGCCACGTTCTTATTAGAGATAACCTCGCACTCCCACTCTTTACCGCCCATAACCGACTCGGGTACCTTGAGAGATACGTCGTTCTTGAGCTTAACCTGGCAACCGAGACGCCAATGGTCTTGCTGCTCTTTACGTGAGAAGTGTCCCTTCTCCGAGGGGAGGATTTCGCCACCACCCTCTACTACCTGACACTTACACTGTGCACAAGAACCCTTACCACCACAAGCCGAGGGAAGGTAAATGCCATTCTCGGCAAGAGTGCCGAGCAGTGTTCCACCTGCTGCAACCTCAACGGTATTCTCACCGTTGATGGTAACCTTTACATTACCCGAGGGTAGCAGATATTTCTTAGCCACCAACAATATAACCACCAACAGAAGGATGATTACAAGAAAGACGGCGATACTTGCCAATATCAATTGTATATTCATAATCTTTGTTTCTTAAGTGGTTAATTACATTTGAATTCCCGAGAAGCCCATGAATGCAAGAGCCATAAGACCTACAGTGATGAAGGCAATACCCAATCCACGCAGAGGCTTGGGAACAATGCTATACTCCATCTTCTCACGAATAGCTGCAAAGAGCACAATCGCAAGCATCCAGCCAAGTCCCGAACCCAATGCAAATGAGATTGAGTCAGAGAAACTCAATATAGCCTGTGGGTTATTAGCATCCATCGCGATACGCTGCTGCATAAAGAGTGAACCACCCATAATAGCACAGTTAACAGCGATAAGAGGCAAGAAAATACCCAACGAAGCATACAATGCGGGAGAGAAACGCTCTACTATCATCTCGACCAACTGCACAATACCTGCAATAACCGCGATAAAGAGGATAAATGCAAGGAACGAAAGGTCTACACCCTCGATAATAGCATCTGGAGCCAGCACCTTTGTCTGCAACAAGTAGTTTACGGGAAGTGTTACCAATTGTACAAATGTTACAGCAATACCCAATCCTATTGCAGTCTTCACACTCTTAGATACAGCCAAGTATGAGCACATACCCAAGAAGAAGGCAAAAATCATATTGTCCACGAAAATCGAACGGACAAGCAAACTAAAAAAATGTTCCATAATCTTCTATCTTTTACTGTATCTAAAATTAATTCTCTTGCAGGCTCTTATCCTTAGCACGCTGCACCCAAATAATTCCTGATATAAGGAAGAATGCCATAGGCGCCATAAGCATAAGACCGTTGTTAATATAACCCATATCGTAAAGTGCCTGAGGTATTACGGGAATATCGAACAGTGTACCCGAACCGAAGAGCTCGCGGAAGAATGCCACGATAACAAGGATAAGAGCATAACCCACACCGTTACCTATACCATCGAGGAACGATGCCCAAGGACCATTCTGCATAGCAAATGCCTCAAGGCGTCCCATAAGGATACAGTTGGTAATGATAAGACCGATATATACCGACAACTGCACGCTTATATCGTATGCAAATGCCTTAAGAACCTCGCTCACCATTGTCACAAGAGCTGCAACAACCACCAACTGTATGATAATACGGATGCGGTTGGGGATAGTGTTACGAATGAGCGATATGATAACATTGGCCATAGCCACGATAATGGTAACCGAAAGACCCATTACCACAGCAGGTGCCAATTTGCTTGTTACGGCAAGAGCCGAACAAATACCCAATACCTGCAAAGTCACAGGATTGTTCTTTAATAGAGGGGCTGTCAGCGCCTCTTTGTTTTTACTTGAAAAAAGCTCTGCCATAATTTATTCCTCCGTAGTTTTTGCCTCTGCATTTTCGCAAGCTGCGGTGCAGGGAGCTGATTCAACATTTGTTTTGGGCTGCTTTCCTGCAAGATAGTTCTTGTAGTTATTCAAGCACTTATCGAGCATAGCATTAACACCGTTACAGGTGATTGTAGCACCCGAGATTGAGTTAACCTCGACAGCCTCGTTGCTAAGGCGTCCTTTAACAGTCTTAATAACATTGTCACCCAAGAATACGCTCTTGCCATCAAAAAGTTTTGTAAACTTCTCGCCGGCAATCTCGGCACCAAGACCGGGAGTCTCACTTGCGTGAGAGAAGTAAACACCGTAGATTGTGTTACCGTCGCTGTTTACTGCCATATAACCCCAGATGCCTCCCCAAAGACCCTGACCGGTCATAGGAATAACATATTTCTCCTCGCCATCAACCTCGCACACATAGATGGGCAGGTTGTCGGCTGTGACAGCGTCGTTGGGTACGTCGAAACCACCCTCGGCCTTAACCTCGTTACCATTAGCGTTGATAACAGCATCTTTTTTCACCACCTTGGCATACTCGGCCTTGGCATCCTTAACATCCTTGATGTGGAGCGAAGCGAGAATCTGCTTCATCTTGTCGAGTCTGATATTCTCGTCCTGCATAGGCTTAAGCGCCGATGAAACACCTGCCAGCAAGAAAGCTACTATAACAACCACGATGGCTGCATAAATAATAGCATAAAAGTCGCTGTTTGTGTTGAGACCTTTCTTTTTGGGAGCCTCGTTACCTGCTGCTGCGTCCTCTGCTTTAAACTGGTCGCTACCGGCCTTGCACAAGGGACAAGCATCGGGTGCACTACTGCCTTCGTGCACGTATCCGCATACTTTGCAAACATATTTTTTTGCTGCCATATCCTTTAATTCTTTTTAGTTAGACGACGTGCACGGGCGTTTACATTCGCCTGTACTACACAATAATCGATAAAAGGTGCTGTTACGTTAAAAAGCAGAATCGCAAGCATCATGCCCTCGGGGTAACCAGGGTTAAGCACACGAATAATGATTGTCATTGCACCGATACCGAAGCCGTAGATATACTTACCCACCTCGGTACGAGCCGATGTAACAGGGTCGGTAGCCATAAACACTGCACCAAAGCAGAAGCCACCAAGAAGCAGATTGTGCCAGAGAGGCATTCCTGCGGGGAGTTTGTCGCCAAAGACGAGGAGCATAACAAAACCTCCGACAAATACGCTGAGCATTGTCTTCCAGCTTGCTACGCCGCTCCACAAGAGCAACACAGCACCAAGAGCAATTGCAATCACGCTGGTCTCACCAATTGAACCGGGCATAAGTCCCCACAACATATCGCTTAGCGAGAGAGCTGCACCGGCAGCACCTGTAATCTCGGCTCCGTTAGCTACAAACTGAAGTGCTGTAGCGCAGGTGTAACCATCGGGAAGGTCGCAACCAAGGCCAAAAATTGACTCTGTTGCCACCCATACTGTATCACCCGAGATAACCGAAGGATAAGCAAAGAAGATAAATGCACGTGCAATGAGAGCGACGTTAACAATATTCATACCTGTACCACCGAATACCTCCTTGGCAAAGATAACTGCAAAGGCTGTTGCAATGGCAAGCACCCACAGAGGGCAACCAACAGGAACAATCATAGGGATAAGAAGACCCGATACAAGGAAACCCTCGTGAATCTCCTCTTTCTTAATCTGTGCAGCGATGAACTCAATTCCAAGACCAACGCCATACGAAACTACAATCTTGGGAAGCATAACCAGCAAGCCATAGAGGAACATCTCGATGAGTGTACCCTCTTGTCCGGCAGCCAAGAAATTCTGATAACCAATATTGTACATACCAACGAGCAGTGCGGGCAACAATGCAATTACCACAAACGACATAATACGTTTGCTGTCAATGGCATCGTGGATGTTTACACCACTCTTAGCTGTATCGTTGGGAACAAACAGGAATGTCTCCATTCCGTCGAATACCGAGCGTAGTGCGCTTAGTTTACCGCCCTCCTCAAAGTTAGGCTTAATTTTATTAAGGTAATTTCTCAATATTTTCATACGATTATTTTTTATCTTTCATTATAAATCCGATAATATTCTCGTATTAGCACATCTCGGCACGCAGTTTGTCGAGACCCTCGCGCACAATGCGCTGAAGCTCGAGCTTCGAAGAATCGACAAACTCACAAAGTGCAAAGTCCTCGGGAGCAACCTCGTAGATACCAAGTTCCTCCATCTTGTCGATATTGCCTGTAATGATGGCTTTAAGAAGGTATTCGGGATAGATATCCATAGGGAATACCTTGTCATACTCGTTAGACATAATCATATGACGCTCACCACCCTTGATGCGCGCATCGATTGTATACTCGCGCTTGGGACAGAGCCAGCTGAAGTAGCTGCGGCTTGTACTGAACATAGAGAAGCGGGGAGCAATCCAACCGAACATCTCGTCACCGCCCATAACCTCGGGAATTACTGTAACCTCGTTAGAGAAAGCACCCAAGAAGCCATCGGCTGTTGTCTTTTTACCTGTAAGTACGTTACCGTCAATGATACGAAGTTCGTACTCGTTAGAGAGACGACCGTCGAGAAGAGTTGTCAACTGTGCACCAAGAACAACCTTACTGTAAGAGGGGTTCTTAACCTCGCTACCTACAAGTGCTACTGTGCGAGTGAAGTCAACTTTACCCTTGTTAAAGAGGCGACCAATGAAGATTACCTCCTCGGCACCGATAGTCCACACAATCTCGCCCTTGTTAACGGGAGCCACGCGGTTAATCTGAACACCTACATTGCCTGCAGGGTGAGGTCCTTTGAAAGCAGTTGTCTTAACATTCTTTGCCACATTAAGCGCTGTTGCCTTTTGCTCGGCGCTTATGCCAAGATGAACGGGAGCGATGCGAGAGAGTGCATCAAGACCTGTCTGGAAGTCCTCCTCGTTACCCTTGAGAGCAACCTCGAAGTCTACAGCCAAAGGCTTTGAATCGAATGTCGAAACAAAGATACCTCGGGGAGCATCAGCGGGGTTAGCAATCACATCATACGGTCTCTGACGCAGGAAAGCGAACAGACCGGCTTTCAGAAGGTCGGCTTTTACATCCTCGGCCGAGAGTGAAAGGACATCTTTAGCCTTACACTCAACAGACTCGAACTTGCCATCCGACTCAACTACAACGCTCAGTACACGTCTTCTCTCGCCGCGGTTAACCGCAACAACTTTACCACTCACAGGCGAAACAAATCGCAGTTCGGGAGCATTTTTGTCTACAAACAAGGCATCACCGGCTTTTACGGTATCCTCGGGTTTTACAACAACCTTAGGAGTAACTCTTGTAAAATCGGCGGGCATCAAGGCATACAGCTTGGCTGCGCCAACGGATGTCATCTCGGCTGCGGGTGCGCCTTTTAGTTTGATATCCAATCCCTTAGAAATTTTTACGACTCTATGCATATAATTTGAGTTACGTTAGTACATTATATTCGGCAAAATTACGGAAATATTTATTTATTTCCATCACAATTTGGGAACAAAAATATAGCGAAATGAAAAAAAGTTTATTTATTGTTAAAAAAAAGCAGAATGTTCGGGCGATTGAAAACAGCGGGCGATTAGAAATCGCCCCTACAAGCAATAGGATACCAACAGCTTAGCAACTCGCAAAGTCTCGCGAACAGTAGGGATGATTTTCAATCGCCCGCACAACACAATAGGATACCAACAGCTTAGCAACTCGCAAGTCTCGCGAACAGTAGGGGCGATTTTCAATCGCCCGCACAACGCAATAGGATACCAACAGCTTAGTCACTCGCAAAGTCTCGCGAACAGTAGGGACGATTTTCAATCGTCCGCACAACGCAATAGGATACCAACAGCTTAGTCACCCGCAAATCCTCGCGAACAGTAGGGACGATTTTCAATTGCCCGCACAACGCAAACAATGAAATATCGATGATTTATCTAAATCTACACATTTATACTCATCGAAAATTTCGGGCGATTAGAAATCGCCCCTACTAGCAATAGGATACCAACGGCTTAGTCACTCGCAAAGTCTCGCGAACAGTAGGGGCGATTTTC
>JAGCKB010000227.1 GCA_017647725.1 Bacteroidaceae bacterium | reverse complement strand
TCGCCTCTTTCCGACACAAGGCGACAAACGGTGAAAATCGTTTGTCGCTTTTTCATTTTCATTTCTGTAATTGTTTGAAAACAAGCGTATAATCTTGAATACTTCGTTCTCATTTTCTGTTGGCTGCGCCGACAATCTCTCGCAACGGCAAAGTGCAAGCAAGCTTGCCTCTGCTCGTTTGGCTTAACGAAATTGTTCGATAATTGCAATTTTCCTTATCAAGAAAAATTCCACTTGGGAACACTAGTTTCTGCAATTCTTAGCAATAGATATTACTCAGTTTGCATTTTAGCAAATAAATATCTACTTTTGAAAAACAAATTCACAGAAATATGGTACCAAAATTTGAGGAATTCTTCTATCCATGTCTTAAATGCTTAAGTGATGGCAATATTCACACTCAAGAGACATTAAGGAATTACGTTATTGATTATTTTCAATTATCAGAAACTGATATAAACACCCTTATTAAGAGCGGAAAGAAAACACAAGTTTCTGATAAGACAAGTTGGACTGTGTCATATTTTCAACAAGCAAAGTTAATAGATTCACCACAAAGAGGAAGATATCAAATAAATGATTTTGGAAGAAAATTTTTATCTGAACATAAAATTGGTTTCAATAAGGCAGACTTATTAACCATACCTGCATTCTCCTCATTTGCGGCTGGTAATAAAGACAGAAACGCGAAGAAAACATTATCTACTGAAAGCAAGAACGAGTCATTCACTGACGGAACTCCAACAGACCTTATTGACAATGCTTATTCTCAGATAAACAATAATTTAGCTAAAGATTTATTAGCAAAGGTTTTGGAGATGTCGCCTGTGTTTTTTGAGAAATTAGTGGTTGAATTACTTGTAAAGATGGGATATGGAGGTAGTTTTGAGGATGCAGCAGGCGTTACTCAATACTCACGAGATGAAGGAATCGACGGTTTTATAAAAGAAGATAAATTAGGGCTTGACACTATTTATATTCAAGCAAAGCGATGGGATAAGGGTCCTGTTGGAAGTAAAGAGATACAAGCTTTTGCTGGCGCATTAGATATGAAGTATCATGCATCAAAGGGTGTGTTCATAACCACATCATCATTTACTGAAGGTGCTAAGAAATGCGTAAAAGATGCAAAATCAACAAAAATTGTTTTGATTGATGGTGAGCAATTATGCAAATATATGATTGAATACAATTTAGGAGTATCAACTCGCCAAATTTACGAAATCAAACAAGTTGATAGAGATTATTTTGAAGAATAGTAGATTACAGCGCAATTTGCTTATGCTCTACAAAGTCCATAATGCGCTCAAAGTCCTCTATAAACCTGTTTGATATTTTGTAAGTAAAGGCGACACAAGGCGACAAACGAGCATTTTCGTTTGTCGCCTTTTCTTTTTCATCGCTGTAAGTGCTTAAAAAAATAGCACATAGGCCGCTAAAAGTAGACGAGTCGCCATATATCTAAAAGTTCAGATGATACTGCGATGCCAATAATCACTATTTAAATCGAACGGTGAATAGGTGTTGCCCATCTTTATAGGTATATGATTTCTCGAATCCATAATAGCGGCATATAGAGTTTACAAGTGGAAGACCGAGGCCTGTGGAGCCGCTCTTTCCGCTATGATAGAAGCGTTCGAATATCTGCGTCTCGTCCAGTGGCTCATCGCCATTATTGGCAACGACGAAGCTATCGGCAGTGAGTGTAACCGTCACTTGTGCTCCCTCAGCCGAGTGGACAAAGGCATTCTTCAGCAGGTTGGTGATGAGTGTATTGGCGAGTGAGTCGTTCATACGCACTATGCAACTATCGGGGATGGTTGCCGAGGCTGTTATCGAGCGATGTGAGTAGAGGTCGGTGTATATCTCTAACTCGCCTCGCACAAGGGCTGCGATGTCAATATCGGAGAGCTCGGGAAACTGTCCGTTGTCAATCTTTGTAAGCAGCAGCAGGGTACGGTTCAGTCGCACCAGGCGGCTTAGCGAATGTTGTATCTTGGCCAGTTCGGCGTACTGCTCGTCACTGAGTTGTGTATTATCGACAATCCACTCTATTCTATTGCCAATTACCGCAAGCGGTGTTTGCAGTTCGTGCGAGGCATTGCCGATGAACTGTTTCTGAAGCTCGAACTGCTCCTCTATCCTATCGAGTGTTGTTTGTGCGGCATTATTCAGTTTGTCGAACTCCACGACATTGGACGCGGGCAGTCGCTCGGGGCGTTTACCGGGAATATATCTGTCGAGCCAGCCTAAGAGATAATAGAGTGGACGCATACTGCGGTAGACAATGAGTGTGGTGGTGAGCATCGTGGTTATAATAAGTATTACGTAAAGCACCAGCGTGTACCAGAAAATGGCGCTAAGCAGGTCGTTACGCTCAAAGGTGGGCATTGCCACTGTTAGCTTATACATACGCTCATCATCGTCCATATACACCGTTGTAAGCACGCGTGCAGGCTCGGTCTCGTGTTGTTCGGGGATATATACCATCTCGTCGTGAAACGTCATATAAGGCTCTACCTTCTCGCCCTCGGGTAGCGGTACTATGGTGTAGCTGTTGTTTGAGCCGCTGTTAAGCTGTGGGAGCGGCTCACCCACCAAGTGTCGACGTATTACAATATCGGCAAACTCGACGAGACTGTCGTCCGACTCGTCATTAATCTCGCCAACCATCGTATTGTAGAAGATATATGCCCACAGAGCTATTACGGGGAGCAGCACAAGGGCAAGACGCAGTGTTATACGGTATATTAGTTTCATCTTGTTTATCTATTATTCTGCTTCCTCGGTGAGTTTGTATCCGAATCCGTAGACAGCTTTAATATTGACCGTTGCTTTTGCCTCAGCGAGTTTTTTTCTAAGGTTCTTTACCTGTGCATATACGAAACTGAAATTGTCGGCCGAGTCGACGTGGTCGCCCCAGACCGCCTCGGCAAGCACTGCCTTGTCGACAATGTGGTTGGGACGTTGCAAAAAGTAGAGCAGAATATCGTACTCCTTTTTAAGCAGTGGGACTATAGTATCGCCCACCGTCACTCGGCGGCTCGAAATATCGATGCTTATGTTCCCGGCGTTCATAACACTATCAACGGATGCCAAGCCGCGTCGCAGCACGCTCTTTATACGTGCCAACAGTTCGGCCATATAAAAGGGTTTTGCCAGATAGTCATCAGCACCCAGTTCCAGCCCCTCGACCTTGTCATCTATTGAGTCGCGGGCCGAGATTATGATAACCCGGTCGCTCTTGCCCAACTGTTTTATGTGCTTCAACAGGTTGAGTCCGTTGCCATCGGGGAGCATAATATCGAGCATAATGCACTCGTAGTTATACCCTGCAATCTTATCTTCGGCTTCGAAAAAATTGGATGCGGTCTCTACAACATATCCCTCGGCACGCAGTCCGCGACACATTATCTCGCGCAGTGAGGCGTCGTCCTCTACTATCAGCAGTTTCATATTAAAATTATTTTAAAGCCTATACTCTATTTTAGACTCGCATCGGCCTTATATGGTTTAAAAAGAGGCTGTGCCAAAATAAATTTGATACAGCCTCTTATATCTTTACTTAATGATGTGCTTAGAACAAATATGCTACAGACACCTGCCAGGTATTGGTCTTAGACTTTGTCATTACGTTCCATGCGCCACCAGCAAACTCAGAGTACTCGCTTGTGTTACCCATAGCGATATTGTAGTTGATGTGTGCCTGAAGATGGCTGAAGAATACGGCTCCTAAACCAAGATTAAGGCTGAGCTGGCTCTTCTTGTACTCGAAACGGGCTACATCGCTTAGGTTACTGCCATCGTCACTCAGTTTAAAGCCAAACTGGGGACCTACTGCAATAAAGGGCACAAGCACCTTGCTTACTACGGGAAGACCAAGGTCGTAACGCAGATAGATAGGTACCTCGATGCTATGATTCTTCACTTTTTCGCCTGCAACCTCGGCACCGCTCTGTGAATAGAGGATATCGCCCTCAATGCCAAGACCCACGATGGGGAGTGTGAATTTTGCCATTGCTCCGGCAAAGAATCCTGTGTATCCGTCCGAAGATACTCCTTTTATATCGCTGGGACCGCCAACGAGGTTTGTACCGGCCTTAATACCAAAATCGAACTGTGCATTTGCGGGGATGGCAACAAAAAGGCATAGTGCAAAGATAAATCCAAAAATCTTTTTCATTGTTCTTGTGTTTAAGGGTTAATTATTACAAAAACAGATGCTTACAAAAATAAGTTTGCGCAAAACAACTGCTTTTGTTACATTGTTTTGCGCAAATATAGTTAATTTCTTAAAGCCTGATTAATTTTTTATAAGAAAAATATCCTCGGCTGTAAAATTTCGGGAAAAGGCTATTCTCTTTTATCGGCGTTGGCGGCGAACCGAAATTGTACCGCCTTTGCTCTTGGACGAGCTGCCCGAGCTCTTCTTTTTGCTCACTTTTTGCTCTTTCTTGCGAGCTGCACGAGCACTTTTCTTCTCCTCTTTCTTGTTATCCTCTTTCACCACCTTTACCGAGTCGTTTGCCACAGCAACAGTGTCGGCAGCGACTTTTGCCTGTTCCCAGATGCCTTTACGCACATCGGTGAGCTGTTTCTCTATCTTCTCCTGCTCTTTCTTTACTGCAGTGCTATCCTTGCAGTATTGTGCAATAGCAAGATTACGCATATTTACTGTTTTATAGATTTCGCCGTCGTAGCAGTGCTTGGTGAAATAGTCATCGAACGTCATTGTCGAGACGTTATTGTAGCTGCTCGACATTATTGTCTGTTGTGTCAGAAGCGGTGCTATCTCGTCGTACTTCAGCCAGAACATTGGTTTTTTAGTAACCTCGTTACCATATTCGCCACTGCTGTGCATCACAGGGCAAATGGCGGTTACTCGCTGCTGAAAATCGGCGCGACGCTGGTCGTAGTAGTAGCTCTCTTTAATATAGTAGCTGAGCACAATATTGCTTGGTACGTCGGCGGGATTTACTACTATAGTGCTATCGGCACCTTTAAATTCGTGAACAATTTCGTAGTTCTCGAGCAGTTCGCGTACATTCGCTACATTCTCGGGGGTGAAATTCTCGTATCCGTCGAGGTTGTATTCATAAGCATTTATAGAGCCTGCAATAAGGTGACGGAAGAGGAATGTAAAGAGGTTTACACTCTCACCTATGGGCTGTTCGGGGTAGTAGAGCGATGCGTTCTTCTCCTTCTGAAGGTCAAGCACACGATAAATGTCGCGTTTCCAGACAACCTCCTCGGGGGTTGTAGTTGTTGGATACTGACTCTTTGCTCTCTCAGAGAGGGGAACCTCATAGGTCACCGCTGTATTTGCTTTATTGCTCTTTTGCTCTTTCTTGCGTGCGGGAGGCTGCGCCACAGCATACTCTCCCATTAGAAGCAGGGCAAGCAGTATCACTATTCTGTTTATCTGTCTCATAGTATCTATGTGTTATGCTTTTATCTGTTTATAATATAACCTCGAGGGGCGTTGTCAGTTTACGTTCTACGTTGTCAGGGCCTATCGCTCTTACATTTGTTATGTAGAAACGCTTGCCACGTTGCAGACTA
Source organism: Bacteroidaceae bacterium (assembly GCA_017647725.1). Lineage (GTDB taxonomy): Bacteria > Bacteroidota > Bacteroidia > Bacteroidales > Bacteroidaceae > HGM04593. The sequence goes on along the minus strand of JAGCKB010000227.1, from coordinate 13,568 downwards.
CGGAAAATATCTCTCTGAGCGGCCGAGAATGAGGCGCCGTCCGATTTACGGGGTACGGCGTTACCCATATTGTCGAAGAAGAGCACATCGAACGAGAGCACTTTGAAGCTGATGTTCAGCAGTCCGTCGTCTATGGCCGCTATGATACCTTTTGAATCAAGTAATGTCTGTTTGCTAAAGGTCTTTCCTCCACGATAGCGCTGTGTGTTGCCATCCTTGTCCTTATACTCGATGAGCGGAGTCGGGTCGGGCAGCTGTCGCACACGAAAGGCATATTGTCCCATACTCTGACGGCGACCCTCTTCATTGGTTGCTGTAACCTCTATCTTAAGCTCTTCGCCAATCTGGGTAGGAACAACTACGTAACCACCCTTGCCATCGCTCTTTATCGTACCCTTTCCGCTTGCAATGCTTGCTGCTATGCGGTTGGCAGGAACGCCCGGAACCGAGATGCTCACGGGGTTCTCGAAGCCTGCATACAGCACATTCATAAGCGATGCGCTCACTGTCGCCGTAGGCTCTACGACGGTATACTGTTGCGAGAAATTGTATCGTGTGGATGCTCCCGAACCATCGTTAACCAGCATATATCCATCCAAAGTGTAATCGCCTGTCTTGGTGCATAGCTGCGAGTAGTTGCCGTTCTCGGCTTCGAGCAGTTGCTCGTCGATGTAAATCTCGGGACGCTGTGTCGAGTCGACCGCTGCAAGGATAATCTGTGCTGTAAATTCGCTTCCACGTACCACGTTACGCGAGTTGGGGATTACAAGGGCGCGAATCTGGTTCACGCGCACGTCGCCAACGTCGATGTTACGTGCAAGGGTGTGCAGCACCTCGCCCTCGGCATAACGGATGTCATTCTGCAGTTTTGTCAGGAGTGTTATCGCTGCTATTGCAGGCATATTCTCGAAGTGGTACTCCTGCCAGTTTTTCATCAGCGAAATATTCTTGCGTGGAACCTCGGTCTTGAAGTTGTCGTTGATAATCTGTCGTTGTATCGAGTCGGTTATCATCGCAAGTATATTCTCGCGGTACTCGGTTATAGCATCGTAGAGTTGCTGTCCCTTGCCACTGCCGGGCGCCAACATTACAAATGTCGATGCTTCGAGATTCTCGCGGTTCTTCAGCTCGCGGTAGTCGGCATCCTTGCCATCGGCCTCTTGTGCGATGCATATCTTCAGCGTCTCGGCAAAGTTATACAGTGAATCGGACATTACGCGTACACTCTGTGCACGTGTGTACCACTCACGTACCTTCTCGGGGTTCTGTGCCATCGACTGCTCGAAGTTACCGTACATTGCCTCGTTCTGTGCTGTGGCATTGACGGTACTGCGCGAGAGACTCTCGTCGACAAGGGAGAAGCCGTTGAGCACATCCGACGACACGTTCATTGCGAGCATTGCCATCAGAAGCACGTACATCAGATTTATCATCTTCTGACGTGGCGTTACTTTATTCTTCTTGATTTTCATTGCGGCTGCTTTGTCTCTCGTTTATTACTGTTGTCTGTTCATATTGCAGGTCATAGCCTCCAACATACGGGCATACATAATATTCAGCTCTTTAATCTGCTGTGCCATCTTCTTGGTCTCCTCGTTGACCATATCAATGTTGTCGACCTGCTTGCCTGCACTGCGCAACTGCACCTCGTACAGAGTATTAATGCCAGTTATGTTACGCGCCAGATTATCCATCTCCTGCATATTGCGTCCAAGATTCTCGGTCTGTTCCGAGATACGCTGTATAGCCTCGTTCAGAGTCTTTATCTTCTCGACATACTCCTTTGTAGCCTCATCCATATTGCCAATCAGTGCAGGGTCGGCTGTCGCTGTGCTACCTGCAGCAGTGCCACCGCCAATTACGATAGTTCCCGATGCAGTTTGTGCACCCTCGGAGATTGCATTGCCGCCACCTATGATGACAGGTGCCATTCCCGCAGCCTCGCGCTCGGCACGACGCTCGGCACGCTCCTCGCGACGGTCGTCCTCGGCAAGGTCATAGGGACGCTCAAATGCCGAGAAGATAAATACCACAACCTCGGCACCCATACCAATGAATAGCATAAGGTTGGCCCCCGGCAGGTGAGTCAGTTTAAACAGTGTACCCAAGATTACGACTGCTGCACCCCAGCTGTAGATGTAGTTGAGGATTGTTCGTCCCTTAGGCGAATCCATAAAGGTCTGTATGCTGCTTATAAAATTTCTTTTCTTGCCCATAGTGTAGAGTTGTTTGTGTGGTCTTTATTGGAATTATTATCTTTTGGATGTGCCGCTATAGCTGCGTACGCAACGGAAGCCGATGTAAGAGCGCGACTCGTTCTGATACTCGAATGCGCGTGTCGCACCCTGAATGAAACGCACTGGGTCTTTCCACGAACCGCCTCGAATGGTCTTTTTCTTCATCTTGTAGGGGTCTTCCTTTGCTGCACGATACTGCAGGTCGGGGTTAATGTCGCTCATCTGCAGAACGCCTGCCTCGGTATATACGGTGGATGTCCACTCGGCTACATTTCCTGCCATATCATACAGACCGTTGCTGTTTGCCGAGTATATTCCACATTTAGATGTAATGAGGTTGCCATCGCGAGTGTAGTTACCCTCGCCCGGTTTATAGTTGGCATAGTAGCATCCTTTGTCGCTCTTTGTATCGTCGCTCTCCCAGGGGAATTTGCCACCCTCTTTGCCACGTGCAGCATACTCCCACTCGGCCTCCGATGGCAAGCGGTAGCGCTGTATATACTTTGCTTGTCCTCGCATACCGCGCAACAGATAGTCGGTGCGCCAAGCACAGTAAGCGTTTGCCTGCTCCCAGCTTACTCCCACAACGGGATACTCGCTGTAGTTGGGGTGGCTGAAGTAGAGGTTTAGGTACAGCTCGTTGTTTGCATTGGGAAAATCGTTCACCCAGCAGGTTGTGTCGGGATATACGTTTACGATATAAGTATTAAGGAAGTCGTACACGCTTGAGAGGGGACGTGTCAATGTCTCGTTTACAATGCGTCCCTCGTCGTCGATATATGCTGTATCTTTTGATATTGTCACCACCTCTTCGTAGTTGGTGGGGATGTCGGTATTGCGATTGCGCTCCTCGGGGTTAAGACGATTCTTGCGCAGAGCCGCCTGGGTGTAGTCATACACCTCGTAACGATAGTTCATCTGCGATGCATCGAGCATTTTCTCGCCTGTGATGGGGTTTACGATAAAGACACTCTCAATGGCACGTTGCTCGTCCTCGGTAGGTTTCTTCCAGGGGATGGGCTTGCTCCAGTTGAGATAAGGAGTAATGGGTTCGCCATACTCGTCCTCGGTAATTTTGAATGTCTCGTCACCGCCGTATGCAGGGTCGGCAAGTCGCTCGCGGATAATGGAGTCGCGCACCCAATATACAAACTGACGATATTTGGCATTAGAGACCTCGGTCTCGTCCATCCAGAATGCATCCACCGAGATGTTCTTAACGGGTGTAGTGATACCCCACAACGAGTCGGCCTCTTCCTGACCAATCTTTATCGAGCCACGCTCGACAAGCACCATACCGTATGGTGTAGGTTCGTTTATGGCGGTTCCGCTTATTCCGGTAACCTCGCCTCCCATTGATGTATTCTTCCTTGGACCCATACACGACGCCAAGAGAAGCACCGTCAAGAGAACAGGCATACTTACTATTTTCCTCATCATTGCAATATTCTTATACTGTTATGTTTATTCTTTCCTTTTTTAAATATATCGAGTTCTATATCGTACCCCAAATAAATATCGTGACTTCCATTCTCGGCTCCAATTCCCGAGGTGAAAAGCTCGTATCCATAGCTGATGGTAATGTTCAAAAACTCCATTCCTAAAAACATCGCTACCGATGTTCCAGGGCTGTATGTAGCACCTCCAAAGAAGAGTTTATCGTTATAATTGTAACTGCCACGTGCGGTAATATCTGCTCGCCACGACACAAAGTCGGTCATCATCTGTACCGAGGGCTGTATCGATATTAACGGATTTTTCAGCGGTATATTGCCTCCGGCAGTAAAATTAAAATACGGGTCGACCTGAAACTGGTTCCTCTCGCCTAACTCAATGAGTGGAGCATTTATGTGAAGTGCCGATACTCCCGCATAGAAATATTTATGTTGGTAAAGCACTCCAGCACCAAAATCGAACTTATTTCCGTTGGCTGCTGCCGATGGAAAAGCCGGGTCATCGTTGTTCTCGCCCAGGTTAAGGTCTTTTGGTTCGAATTTAGCGTTCAGTAGTCCAAGCTGCGCACCAAATGCCATACGTCCACCAAATAGTTTCATCGCATAGGCATAGTTTATAAACAGATGCTGGTTGACAAACATACCAATCTCATCGTTCAATACACCCAATCCCAAAGAGTGGTCGCCACGTAGCATCGTCAACGGCATATCACCGTTTATAAGCATACTCTTGGGATTACCCGTAAATCCCGACAGCTGATTGCTGTAGGCTGCAAAAGCGTGCAGCTTGCCCGTTGCACCTGCGCCTGCGGGATTATAGAAATTCTGCATTTTCCAATAGTGGGTAAAGTGTACATCATACTGCGCACGCACCTCGACGAGCGCGCACAAGCAGAGCAGTACAGCTATATACAGAATCCTTTTCATCCCTTATTTAACGCAAAATATCTGTTTATATTATAAGAAGCTATTTAAATTTCTAAAAAATATTTTCTTACAGAAGCTGATAGTTTCGCCGTTTTTTATGTTCAATAATGCCTGTTTCTTTCTTTTTTGCGGTTACATAGCCCGCTATGCGCCCTTTATAAATAAATAAGCATTCTACTCTTGCTCTATAAAAAACTTGGCGATATAATTATAAACAGCTTCTAAAAACGGGCGAATTTCGTAATTTTTTTTAAAAAAATCGCAGAATTTGCAATTATCTTAGAATTAATTCCCGATTCTGTCATTCGCCCCTCTCCTTTGCTCGTCTGCGAAGGTAGTACATCAGCCCTTGAAAGTTGAAAGGTCAGGCGGCAACGGAAATGAACGACTGACGAAAATGTAGATAAAGATAAACAGACAGCATACAAACGGGTTCTTACATTGATAACCCATTTGTATGCTGTTATGGTCTCTATCCATAGTGACACTATTATTTTGCATCAGATGAATATAGGGCAAGCGGTAAATTTCACTCCCTCCAAAAATATAGCACAAGCGAGCGAGGAAAATCAAGCCTGGCTCAAATATAGAGAGGTTTATCCGCTACTATTCATCAGGTGCCTGTCGTTGTACTCCCGTTTCAACGCTTGCTCAATCTCACTTCGTTTGTACAGGACTTTGCCACCGAGAACTTTACTTTATAAATACCTTTTTACCGTTAACGATATAAATTCCACGTGTGAGGTTCTCCACGCGACGGCCGCTGAGGTCGTAATAGACATTCTCATCAGATACTTGTGATTCCATTTCGTCTATACCTGTGAAATCCATTTCTACAATATAGAATTTGTCCCACGGAGTTGTCTTTTCATATGCAAACTTACGTCCTTCAGGAACATACAGACAAGCATTGCTGTATACATCGCCGCTGAATATATTCTCACTTGCTGCGACTGCTTTCTTAGCACCTATTTTTATGTCAAATATATCATTACAACCGGCAAATGCATTGTCGCCGATACTTTCAATTGTACTGCTTATGTACAATGTCTCCACATTACTGCAGCCGCTGAAAGCCGATTGACCGATAATCTTAACGCCATCGGGTATTGTAATATCCTCAAGTCCTATACAGTCCCCAAACGCCTCCTCACCAATATTTGTAACACTATTTCCTATTGTCACACTTGCAAGGCTGCTACAATTATTGAACGCATAATTTCCAATACTTGTTACGCTGTTGGGGATTTCGATGCTTGCAAGGCTGCTGCAATCTCTGAACGCTTCTTCTCCAATTACATAGCTACTTCCATTGAAATCATTTGGCAATGTTAATTCTGTCGCATTTCCTAAATATCCCCCTAATGTATATATATTGTCTTTATTACTCCAAACATAATCTCCATCAATAAATCCGTTAGGAACATTGATGACCTTATCGGCATAATATGCAATATAGCCATATTCGCTGCTACCTCTAGAGAATGTTAAATTAGAAAAGTTTATTATGGTTTTTAGCTTAGAACAACCACTGAACGCGCTGCTTCCAATACTTGTTACGCTGTTGGGGATTTCTATGCTTGAAAGGACACTGCAACCCTCAAAAGCACTTTCTCCGATAGCTGTCACGCCGTTTCCAATTGTTACGCTTGCAAGGTTACTGCAATTTTTGAACGCATTGACTCCAATATTTGTCACACTGTTGGGAATTTCAATGCTTATAAGTCTTTGGCAATCTTTGAACGCAGCTCTTTCAATCGTTGTTACGCTGTTGGGGATTTCGATACTTGCAAGGCTGCTGCAATATGCGAACAAGGCATAACCAATTGTTGTTACTTTATTACCAATGGTAACTGATGTCAATTTTGCATTATCAAAGAAAGGAGAATAACCTGCAGAACTAGAAGTATCATATGACAAATCACGACCTAAATATAAAGTTTCTAATGGGCAATCATAGAACAAGCCTTTTCCAGTATCGTAACTAAAGTATTCATTATAATCCAAAGACAATGTACCATCGCCATCTGCAATGTGCAATTCCCTTAAAGATGTACAACCATTGAACGCAGAATGTTCAATACTTGTTACGCTGTTGGGGATTTCTATGCTTGTAAGGCTGCTACACCCATTGAACGCAGAAATTCCAATATTTGTTACGCTGTTGGGAATTTCGATGCTTGTAAGGCTGCTGCAACCACTGAACGTGTAGTCTTCAATACTTGTTACGCTGTTACCTATTGTTATGCTTGTAAGGCTGCTGCAATTCTTGAACAAGGCAAAACCAATTGTTGTTACGCTGTTGGGAATTTCGATGCTTGTAAGGCTGCTGCAATTGTTGAACGCATAATTTCCAATCCTTGTTACGCTGTTGGGAATTTCGATGCTTGTAAGGCTGCTGCAACCACTGAACGCGCTGTTTGTAATCCTTGTTACGCTGTAGTTTGTACCATCGTAAATGACATTTGCTGGGATTGTTACATCGCCACTGTATTCATTTGAATAACTGTCGTAGCTGTTCCCTTTGTAAGTAACATAAACAGTCTTGTTCGTTGCATCGGTAACGTCGTAATAGATTCCGTCCACCTCAAAGTCGTGGGCAGCCGCAGCCGTTGCACACAACAATAGCAAGGCCGTGAATAAATGTCTTAATGTTTTCATAATTTGCGTTTTTTTATTTGATTATTCTATAAATATCATTTGCATTTTTCTACTCTTATGCTTATCTCATTTGAGCTGTTTACATAGTCGATAAATCTCACAGTTTGTATTCCCCACTGGTTACATATAAAGAATGTTTCGTTTGTAGTGCAATGGGTAGCTGCAAAATATCGGCTTTTATCCTTTATGTTATCCGCTGTGCTGCGTACAACACCCAAGGAGCCCTGCAAGCTGTCGGGGAAAATAGCTTTCAGTTGCTCAACGGTTGTGTTTCTGTTCTTTTCCAAGAAAGCAAGAACCACAGCCTCAACCATTCTGTTCTTGCCATATCTGCCTTTTCCGTCAACTGTGTATTTAGACATATCGCGTTTATTCAGTTTCTCGGAGAGTTCCTGCGCATCCTTGTCGCCGCTGGAAATAGCGTATGCATTAATTGATGCCATTATGAGTTTGTCGTACTTTTCCCAAAATTTCTGTAACAATTCTTTTTCTTCCATTCCTATTGCCAATATTGAGGTTTGTATCCGTGAGTTGTTCTTATCGTCGACGACGTCAGAAGGCACACTCAAGCAGTTGATATATTCGTTCAGGATAAACAATGTGCGCTGGTTGATGTCCTGCGTTTGCAGCAAGGGGTGCAGTACGTGCTCGAGCAAATCCTGATATGTAATGTGTACAAAATTGAGACACTCCGCTCCCGATGATACGGCAGGCGGCGTAAGGTATATGTACAGAACCTCTTCGCCTGTCTCCTTCACACGCTCATAGTGTTCGTGATAAGTTTTTGTTTGATGACTATGCTCGCTGGAGTACACTTTGTTTTCTATCACAATCTTAACACGACCCAGTTTTTCCTTTGACAGGAATGCATCACAGTCTATGACAATATCGGCACGCCCCTTTGCCTCCTTTGCGGTAACCGCCTCCTCTGTATTTGCCGCAGTATCCAATATTTGGATATTACGGGTTATTATAGCAGTATACAACAGGTCGGATATATATTTTTTGTGCTGCTCGCGGCTCTTAAGGATATACAGCTCCAACAGTTGGATTATGGGGAGATTGCCAAGCATATGGTTGGCCGACATTGTAAAGAGCCACGCAAGAAAGGAACTGTGACTGAGTTCCCGACGGCTCACTGCAAATATTTCGGCTATATTCTGATTGTAATATATATTTCGAAGACGGTGAACATCGGGGTCGTTATTGAACTCTACAATAGCATCAACAACCTCTTCTTTTGTCATTTCATTCACGTCGTCATTTGTTTCCTGTACGGACAATTCTTCATTCATAAAAAAAACGACACCCCTCAGCCCCAAAAGATGATTAAGCTTATATACAAAGAAAGTGTGGAGCTGCTTCCGTTTATCTAAATGAAGGTTGTGGAAAGACCCTGTAGAAAACAAACGACACAATACCCCACACTCGAATAGATATGAGGTACGGGACGCGCAGAATGCGCCCCTCCACAGGTATCTATAAGAAAGTGAGTGTTGTTCCGTTCCATCCTTTCTACAAGAAAACTTCCACATTTTCATTTAAGGACTTGCGAAAAACACTTTCAAAAAATATGTAACACCGCGCAACGTATGCAACGCGATAGCACAAAATTAGAAAAAGTTTTTCGAACAAACAACACTCACTGGGGTATCGTGCAAAAAAACATATACAATTCCTAAAAACAGTTATAGAGAATACCGATTGTATATGTATTGGAATAGACTGGTTTATTGGTGTTTTTCAAGAAAAGAGGATAATCCTAAATTACGGATTCAAGTCATTTATAGCAACAATACAAATGTTGGGCGGAAAATGACAAGTAGGCAAAGAAAAAGAGCCGCAGACCAGCCGCTATAATCATTGCTTTATAAAAAGCTGGGCCAAAAGCCTTAAAATCACTCGTTTGAGTTTGATTAACAGGAGCAAATGAATATAGCCCCCAAACATCCAATTCCCACAAAGCGATAAACACTTTTGGCTCAGCCTCGTAGTTTTCATTCAGCCACTGCTATTACTCCTCGATGATTGTAACAGTCATCGAAATATCCGACTTTGGGCGGTCGTTTCCAAGAGTCTCTGAAGTCGGTTTTATGTCCCAAAGACATTTATTGATTGCTATATCAAAATTCTTTATCTTTCCCATCTTTTGCTGCCTCAAATTTATTGCTTCAAACATCCTATCGGAACTATGTAAATTCCATCTTCAGGGCGGCGATAGGCATGTTCGCCAGTTGCCGTTAATATCATCTTAAAAGCTGGTGCTTTCATGCGTGTTGTGTCAATCTGTTTGGCTAATGAAGTTAGCGTTTCTACACCTTCTTTTATCAATGTCTCTCCTCCGAGTTTAACCTCAATAAGTCCATATTGTCCGTTGCGGAGATGTACTACTGCATCGCATTCCAAACCACTTTTATCTCGATAATGATATACTTTACCATTTAATGCTTCTGCAAATACACGCAAGTCTCTTACACACATTGCCTCAAAGAAAAAGCCCATTGTTTTCAAATCGTTCATTAAATCGGCTGGACCTAAACCTAATGCAGCAGTAGCAATAGATGGGTCAACAAAATAGCGTGTATCTGCTGTACGAATTGCAGTCTTTGAACGAAGATTCGGATTCCAAGCCGGCATATCTTCTACCACAAATATTTTTCTCAATGCCTCAAGGTAAGAACTTATTGTATCATCATCAAGTGTGGCGGTATCATTATTCCTCAAATCCTCCTTTAATGTTGCAATAGATGCTTGTGTCCCCTGGTGTCGGGCATATGCTCTCATCAAGCGTTGCACTCGCTCCGAAGCTCTTTTAACACCATCAACTTTGGTTATATCCTCCTTGGTTACTGCATCGTAGTAATCGAAAGCTTGTTCCAATGCAGCCTCCTCGGGTAATCCAACAGCCATAGGCCAGCCACCACGACAAATAAGGAAAGCAATATCTTGCAATTTAAGTTCATTCTTTTCAAGTATTTTCTCTGGAGCAGTAAACAAATCGCCAAGACTTACCTTTCCGTTTGACTCTCCAGATTCAAACAAGGTCATAGGTCGCATTGTCAACCAAGCAAAGCGTCCTGCCCCGGAATGTTCTCTTTCATTTTCTGCCTCCTTGTCGGGAACAGCAGAGCCTGTTAAAATGAACTGCCCCATTTTACGACGGTGGTCAACAGTGCATCTTACAGCATCCCACAACTTAGGCACAGTCTGCCATTCGTCAATAAGCATTGGTGTGTCCCCTGACAATGCTGCATCTGTATCTATTTCTAATAGGCTCTTGAAGTTGTTCTTTACATCAGTTCGAGCCAACAATATTTTGCTGGCTGCAACCTCCTCTGCTGTAGTGGTCTTTCCACACCATTTAGGACCTTCTATCAGCACAGCCCCCTTTGCCTGCAACTTCTTTTCAAGCAGGCTATCCATTATTCTATGTCTGTAACCATCCATAAATTAAAGCATTTACTACTGCAAAGGTAATTAATCAATTCCATATTCGGTAAGATGGAATGACATTTTTCGGTAATTTGGCTTAAATTTATTCGGGAGTTTGACGTTCTACCAATTTGCTTTTCGGTAATTCGGCATTAATTTACTCGGTAAAATAGAATTTCCCCAACTGAACGGGACTCTATCTTACCTTTGGCAAACAGAAGCGAAAGAGAAAAATAGAGGACGATGCTGTTCTCGCCAAAAGAGTCGCTATGCAGAATATCTTTATCGACAATGCCCACCCTCCCTGCGGAAGGTCTAAAAACTGCAGTGACCATATTCAACCTTATAACAAAGCAGGATGCCCCTAAGTGATTGGGACATCCTGCTTTGTTATAATTGTTTACTGGAATCAGTTTAATGTCTGAATGCTAAGCCACTCGGCTACCTTTACCATGACTCCCTCTCCAAGTGCCATAGGATTGCTCATAGACTCCGTTGTGCCTGCCACAAGTTTTTTACCAAGCGGTGAGTTGTAGAATTCTGTTATATATACAATTTCCTCGGTGGTAACGCGACCCTTGACACTGCTGTAATATGCCGAAGGAATCTCCTTTGCAATGTATTGCATTAACGCATTCATTATTCTCTGCTGCTCTTCATTACCCGACAGACTTGCGAGTCCTTGAGCAAAAGAGCCTGTCATAAGTTCGTTTACTCCGCAGCTCTTGCAATACTCCTCAACAGCAATGTATAGCTTATCCTCTTTCTCCTTGGCTGTGAGCATAGGGTCGGGCTCTTCGCCTTGCGCTATTTTCGTCATTGAGGATAACATCGACTGGGTAATTACAGCCGACATATTTGTTATTATCTCTTTATTTCCAAGTTTGTTACCAATCTCGAAAAGTTTCTTGTCGCTGCGTATAGTTTTGTTCACCTCTTTTAACTCATTTAGCGATAGGTGCTTTTTGAAAGAGGGCGCCATAATGGCTGCTACATCCAGCATCGCTTGCTCGTCGTTGTATTTCTTTGCCAATCGGGCAGCAGCACTGTTTATCTCGGCTGTTGTTTTATAGGGGCTGTCGGGCATCTCACTAAGTAGAGCTGCAAATATCGTCGCGTAGGAATCGGCGCTAAGTTCCTGGCTTGCAGTATTTCCCCAGCCCGCTTTCAGATAATTATAAAACTCTTTGGTGTAGGCATCTTCCTGCGCCATTACTGCTGTCGAAAGGGCGCAAAATACAAACATTAACGATAAAATCTTTTTCATAGTCATTATTTTATAGGTTATACAATCTGTTTTTTGTTTGCCTCAAAGATATTTTAGAATAATTAAACGACCTAATGTTTACATTCTTTTTATTTCACTTTTCTTACATACCTGACAAGAAGAGTGTAAAACAGTGTAAAAACAGATGTTATTACCTATATAATAAAACGATTGGCAGAACAAGAGTGTTACTGCCAATCGTTTTTAGTTCATTATCTTGAATCCTATGAAGAATGTTCGTGGCGATGTTGGGCCGTAGAAATATCCCGAGTCGCGGAACTCACCCTTGTCAAGGTCTTTCTGGAAACTGTCGAAGATATTCTGTACTCCTGCATTCAGTTGCAGGTTTATGTGGTCGCGCAGAACAAATGTGTAGTCGAGCTTCACTCCGAGGTCGAAGAAATCGGGAGTCTCTTCCATACGGTCATTCTCGATGTATCCTGCATAGTGTGGTACAATCATCTCGCCTGTATATGTTCCCGACAGAGCTATATTAAAATTCTTGAGGGGTTGTGTCGACAGTGTAAAGTAGCCATAGAAATTGGGTGTTCGTGGCATACGACGTGTGGTAAGTTCCTCTCCGTCGACCTCGGTCCACACCTCGGGATTTTTATATCGGCTCTGTTGTGCTGTAACTCCCATCTGTAGCGATACATCCTTTCCGTGTGCAAATTTTGTCTCGAGGTTCACACCATATACCTGTGCTCCACTACCGTTGCGACGCTCCTTCATCATATACCCCTCGCTGTTTTGTCCTATATCCTCGAGTATAAAAACATTATCGAGACCGGTGTAGAATCCTTCGAGAAGGATGTTGCTCTGCCAATGTCCGAGCTGTGTTGTCCAGTCGATAGAACCGCTGAAGCTGTTCGAGCGCTCCTCTTCAAGGTTGTCGGCAAGAGTAATCTGCACTCCCTCGCCACCAACAGCTGTCACGTGCAGGTCTTCGTCGTAGACTTGCGGTGCACGGAATCCTGTCGAGTAGGTGAGTCGTGCTTGCAGACGGTCGGTAGGCTTAAAAAGAAGATTTACGCGAGGACTAACAATGGGATTGTCTATGAGATTATGTTTGTCCAATCGTGCTCCAACCAACAGAGTAAAATGTTTCATCTCCCACTCGTTCTGCAAGAAGAATCCTGCAATATTAATCTCCTGCTTCATATCGCGGTTGTATCCTGTCATAATATCGTGCAGACGATTCTGCTGATACTCGGCACCGGCAATAAAGGTGGCAGGAGCAAATATCAGGTTATTCATCTTCATATTATATGTGGCACCTGCTACCCAAGTGAGGTCATCGGTTTTTCCGTAGGCATTGGGGTCGCGCTGCGCACCATAGTAGCTGTCGCGGTCGATGTGCTGCACCGAACCGTAGAACGATAGTTTATTACGGAACTCGTTCCACGTATAGTCATATGACACGCCTCCGCTGTTTATTATGTGCTTTGTCTGCTCGGTGATGTCGGCCTCGTGGGGTTGGTAGTCGAATCTGTTTCCTCCTCGGCGCAACTCATTGGTGGTATGATACTCGACATTCAGACGGCTTGTTGTCGTGGGACGATAGTATGTGCGCAGTCCGAAGGTGTTTAT
>JAGCKB010000226.1 GCA_017647725.1 Bacteroidaceae bacterium | reverse complement strand
TTGCATATAACTTAAGAAACCCCTACCTCGACAACTCAACCGAGTTCGATACAAATAAGATGTACCTCGTCGAGGGTACATCAGACACGCTCAATATTATATCACAACCGACAGGCGCCTTCCCCACCGTTAGCGAATATAGCGTAAAGGATATTAGCAATGGCTCGGCAACCAATATCAGAGCACGTATCAACAACGTTGCAACCAACGGCGAGGCATACAACGGAACTATTGGTATATTTGTACAGAACAATATGACCGGCAAGGAGTATCTAATTCAAACTCAGGAGGTAAAGAACGTCAAAGCCGGAGGAAACAAGGTAATTACATGCTCTACACTCCACTATTTCCCGGGACTGCCTACAGGACTGTATTTGGTAGATATTCGTGAGCTGAAAGATAATAAATGGGAGTACATACGCCACACAACAAGCAACAAATACTTTAAAATAAATGCTAAGGAGGGCGCAAGACCTTACGTAGCGTCACCTATGAGCATCAACAACAAAACCGTTGCCGTAAACGAAGAGTTTACAGTGAACACATCACTCGATTGCGTAGGTGGCAATTTCAGCGGATATATCAAAGTGAATACACTTAGCGGCAACCAAATTGTAGCCGAGAGTGATTATATCCCCGTAGAGATTACAGAGGGTACTCCTGTAAATATGTCAATCCCTTGTCAATGTGGCAGCCTCTATGGAGACTGGATGCTATCGATAAAGTACTACTCGACCGACAAGAAACAGCTTGGCGAGGTATCGAACAACATTACAACATTCCCCAATAACGGCTCATTCACAACAGGCGACCACGCTACAAGCGTTTCCAATGTTACCAAGAAATGTATCGTCGTAACATCCGGTGATAACAGAATCAATGTAACAGGAGCCACAGAGCAGGCTATTGTTAAAGTATATGCCCTTGACGGCAGCCTTGCTTATCAGGGTAATGCCACAAGCATTGAGCTTGCACGCGGACTATACATTGTAAATGTTACAGATGCCAACGGCAGCTACACTGTAAAAGCATTGGTAAAATAATCCTTCCACCGACCAATAACAAAAATAGGTTGTGCACATGTGCACAACCTATTTTTGTTACTAAAATTTTACTTTTTGCAAAAGAATAACTATCTTCGCAGTCGGATTCGTTTTGCCATTTTTTGGCAATGTCTCTGCTCTCGTAGTTCAATGGATAGAATGTGGCTCTCCTAAAGCTAAGATACGAGTTCGATTCTCGTCGGGAGTACAATAACGAGGAAGACCAATTGGTCTCCCTCGTTATTGTATTACAGAGTAATAAGATGGAATTTAATTTAATAGGGATAGGGTGGATATTTTTGTTCAGGGGAATTTCGCTAATCCGAATGCCCCACCTGCCCCCTATGGGAAAGAACTTTAAGAAAAGACTAATTCATTGATTTTCACTCCATCCCTTTTGGAGAGGGGCTGGAAAAGGCCATATACAAAAAAACGGGGGATGTTCATCCCCCGTAACCAAATTTGATGCAATCTTTTAAGTTACCATAAAAACTTTGTTTTTTTGAGCAATTTGAGAGATATTTGAGGTAAAACTCAAACATTTTTAAGCACATACTGCAAAAATTCTTAAAACTACTTAAGATTACTTGAGCAATTTTCCTTATATTTGCAAGATTTATAAATATAATAATATTATTATGGCCGATTGTTACAAAACACATAATATCTACGTAGACTATCCAATGAATGCTCTAAATATGAAAGAATTAGAGAATGACATTAACAAATTGGATGTAAATTTAGGAGACCTAGTAGTTGTTGACTGTACCGGTATGAGTTATATATGCTCTTCGGGATTACGTATTTTCCTATCATTGAACAAGAATATCACAACTAAGGGCGGTAAATTAATTATCAAAAACCTTACACCTCTGGTTAAGGGAGTATTTGATATGTCGGGATTCAGTCAGATTTTCAATATTGAATAACAGCTTGCCACCCGTATGAAAAATAGTACAGACTCTGTTTCTCGTAGGCATCAGTCTCTTATTTTTCAAGCTCAAAGATGATGAACTATAGAATAAAAAAATATTTTCTTACAATAAGCTTCATGTTTATTTTCTCGGCAATGGGATTAGCAACTCCTATAAATGGTTTCGAGACAAATATGAATAATACATTCCTGCTCAGTGCTCCGTTATTGGAGAGTATAAATATTGATTCGTTTGGACTCTTCTCGGCTGATATGTGGCGACTAATTTTGGGTGGTCTACAGACTACGGCCATAATATTTGTTTTTGCCTCAATAACAGCTATACTATTGGGTATAATATTGGCCTACCTTGCCATAAGCCATAAATACCCTTGGCTTTTCAAACCATTGAACTGGTTTGTAACTACTGTACACGACATACCTTCGGTTGCATTGATGATGCTCTTCTATTATGTAATATTTGCAGGAGAGATGAATGGAATTGTAGTATCTATCATAGCATTGGGAGTATATACATCGGGTTCATTGTCCAAGCTATTCAAGATACATATTCTTCAGGTGGGTAAAGGACAAATTGAGGCAGGACGTGTTTTAGGAATGACCACGCCCCAATGTTACAAATACATAGTGTTGCCACAAGCTGTAAAGTCTATGCTGCCTCTATTCATTGCCGAGCTAAAGATACAACTTCGTGCTACATCTTATGCAGGTTATATCTCACAGAATGATTTGATTAAGGCTGTATTTGCTGTACAAAAACAATATGATGATACATTTATACCACTGATTATAGCATCTATTTTCTACTTGATACTCTCGTGGATGATTACCCAATTAATACAATTTTTATGTGTAAAAATCTTCAAATATGATTGAGCTTAAACACATATATAAGTCGTACGATAAGAATCTGGTTCTTGACGACCTTTCTTTAAAATTTGCAGAACGAGAAATGGTTTGTCTGATTGGAGAAATGGGCAGTGGTAAAAGTACTATATTACGATGCCTTGCAGGACTCGTTAAACCCGATGCAGGAGAGATTATATTCACTTCGGGTATTAAGCCACGCATAGGTATGATATTCCAGCATTTCAATCTGTTTTCCAACCTAAATGTTCTTCACAACCTCACCTTGGCCCCTATGCGAGTGTTGGGACTATCAGCTAAAGAGGCCGAACGTATAGCATTGGAGCATCTTGAATCGGTGGGTCTGGCACACAAGAAAGATTTATTTCCCTCTGAACTATCAATAGGACAGCAACAACGTGTGGCTATGGCACGTAGCTTGGTGATGAACCCTCAAGTATTGCTTCTTGATGAACCTCTATCAGCTCTTGACCCAATAGCTACAGGTGAGGTAATGAATGTATTGCGTAAACTTAAAAAAGAAATAACCCTTATAATGAGTACTCACAAGCTTAATGCTGCTACTGAGCTTGCCGATAAGATTGTATTTCTTGATAAAGGAAAAGTTTGCGAAGAGGGTACCTCAGAGGAGATATTTGTATCACCCCGCAAAGAGGAGACACGTCGTTTCTTAAGCTATATGAAGGACTTGCACTACACTATCGAGTCTCCACTCTTCGACCGCCCCGAGCTCAATTCCTGCATAGAACAATATTGCAATAGATTCGGATTAGGCAGCCAAGCCTTTCGCTTTGTTGAACTTGCCGTTGAAGAGTCACTTAATCTTGTACCGCTTGAAAATGGAGCTAAACTGCTGCTTTCAAAAGTAGAGAATGAGGTTCGTATGTCGCTTGATATAACTGTAAATGATATGGGTATCTCTTATATCGATGAAAAAAGTTGTCGCGATGATTTAAGTCTTAATTTGTTACAGGGAATATGCGACATACTCGAGGAACGCATTAAAGGGAATAAGCGTATTTTGCATATGGAATTGAATCAAGAGCGACTTTTATTAAAATAAATTACATGGCAATTAAACTAAAAATATTACTTATTACATTCCTTACATTCTTTGCACTGAATACACAAGCACAACAAATTGTCTTCACACCAAAATGGACTGCGCAGAGTCAATTTGCTGGTTACTATGTAGCACAAGAGATGGGGTTTTATAAAGATGCCGGAGTAGATGTTGTTATTGAACATACATCAACTTCCGATCTTGCTTTAAACCATCTGCTCAGTGGAAAAAGTAATGCCATAACAATGCTTCTTTTTGATGCCATCTATCAAATTGATAAAGGAGTTGATATAATAAACATACTACAAACATCACAACACTCGGGACACGTCATAGTTGTCAGAGACGACAGTATAAAGAACATCGAAGACCTAAAACAAAAAAGAGTAGGTATCTGGAGTTCCAATTTTAATATATTGGCCCAACTTATAGACTTGGATTACAAACTTGATATTGAATGGATTAAATTCATTCAAAGCATTAATCTATATATATCGGGAGCTATTGATGCAACAATGGCTATGACCTATAACGAGGTATATTGGATACAATCATCAGGGTTTGAAAATAAAAAGATAATAACAATGGACGAGATAGGTTACGACTATCCCGATGAAGGTCTTTATATTACGCGTGAGTACTACGAGAAATATCCTGACAAGGCACGTGCCTTTGCCGATGCCTCACGTAAAGGATGGGAATGGGCACACGAACACCCCGAAGAGACATTGGAAATAGTACTTAAAGTTATGCAAAAAGAGCGTGTTCCTGCAAGCCGCAAACATCAGGAATGGATGTTGCGCGAAACACTTAATCAACAATGCAGAAACAAAGAGAAGAATCCTAATTTTACGCTTAGCAACGAAAAGGTTGAGGAACTTAACAAATTACTCCTTCGACACGGACGCATTGACAAAAAAGTAGATATCGAACAAATCCAAGGAAAATAGTTATGGTAGGAATAAGAAAAATATTCACTCGCTCATTTCCACTTCGTTTGAGTTTGGTGATGCTTTGTGTGGTATCACTGCTTTTTACATTAACTTTTGTAGGTAACTCACATTCAGCACATAAATATGTGAAGAAAGAATCGATAGAACGTGCACAATCGGCGCTCGACAACACTATTCTGCGTATAAACAATGTGTTGCAATCGGTTGAGATAACCATACACAATCTATCGTGGTTAGTAACAGAGAATCTTGGAAACCCCGAAAAACTGTACTCTATTACTGAACACATTGTCCAAAGTAACGAATTTATTTCGGGCTCGGCAATAGCATTTGAACCATACTACTATAAAGAGTACGGAAATTTCTACTCGCCTTACTCGTACCGCGAAGGAGACTCCATAAAGAGTAAACAGCTGGGAACAAATGACTATAACTACCACTATATGGATTGGTATCAGATTCCAAGACTTCTTAATACCCCATATTGGAGTGAGCCCTACTATGACGAAGGAGGTGGAAATATTATTATGACCACATACTCCTACCCTATATATGACAATAACAACAAAATAATTGCCATATTTACAGCCGATTTATCACTTGAATGGTTTGCCGAGCAGGTTAATAGTATAAAGCCATATCCCAACGCATATAATTTAATGATTGGTCGCGGTGGTACATTCTTGGTACACAGCAACAAAGAGAAGATACTTAATGAGACAATGTTTACCTCGGCTAACTCAATAAATGACAAAGAGTTATTCTCAACCGCTCATAATATGGTAAACGGTTATTATGGTATGGGCGAGTTTGAGCGTCAAGGAAAACATTTCTACCTGTTCTATGCTCCTGTGAAGGCTACCGGATGGTCGGTAGCAGTAGCTTGCCTACACAGTGATATCTTTTCGGGAGTAGATAGCGTACGAAAATTATCATATATAGTAGGCATTATTGGAATGCTGCTTATAACACTTTTATGCTTCTTTATCATACGACGTATGACCCGCCCGCTAACCGAAATTGCTAATACTGCAATGGAGATTGCGCAGGGCAACCTAACTGCTCATCTGCCTAAAATAACAACTTACGACGAAATGCTCACACTGCACGACTCGTTTGCACATATGCAAAACTCACTGCTTAAATACATCGATGAGCTAAAATTCACCACAGCAAACAAAGAACGTATAGAGAGTGAACTGCGTATTGCCCATGCTATTCAGATGGGAATGGTTCCAAAGATGTTCCCACCTTTCCCCGAGCGAGAAGATGTTGACCTATATGCTAAACTACAACCAGCCAGGGAGGTAGGAGGTGATTTATATGACTTCTTTATTGAGAATGATAAACTTCACTTCATTATAGGCGACGTATCGGGCAAGGGAGTACCTGCTTCGTTGGTTATGGCAGTAACCTGTCGTCTTTTCAGAACTATTGCATCGCACATAGACACACCCGAGGGTATTGTTACATCACTAAATGATGCTTTATCCGAGTCAAATGATTCATATATGTTCTGTACAGCATTTGTAGGTATCCTGGATTTGAATAGTGGTGAACTGAAATATTGCAATGCAGGTCATAATCCGCCTATAATACTATTGCCCAACGGTGATGTTGCACCATTGAAGGTAACACCTAATTTAGCTTTAGGTATATGGGCCGATTTTAAATTCAAAGGAGAGTCGTACCAAATGCAAAGAGGTTCAACACTGTTTATGTACACAGATGGTATAACCGAAGCCGAGGATATTAATAAGGATTTGTATGGCGAAGAACGTCTTATAGAATTAATGAAGAATTTTACCTCACAGTCGCCTCGTCTCATCACTGAAAATGTACTTAATGATATTGCTTTACATACTAAGGGTGCCGAGCAAAGTGATGATATTACAATACTCTGCTGTAATTTAAGTTATCTACCCAATGAGGATAGTTGCCGCAGTATAGTATTACGCAATAAGATAGAGGAAATAGAGCGTATGGCAACATTTATTGACACTATTAGTGAAGAGTTGAATCTACCTACAGAAATTTCATTCAACATTCACCTTGCAATAGAAGAGGCCGTAACAAATATCATTATGTATGCCTATCCAAAGGACGAAGAACACGAACTTACACTTACTGTACGTCAGTTGGACAACCGCATTATTTTTAAAATTATAGACACTGGAAAAGAGTTTGACCCTACAAAACAACCCGATGCCGATGTAACACTTTCGCTCGAGGAGAGACCTATAGGAGGTTTGGGAATATTCCTAATTCGTCGCATTATGCAATCTGTAGAGTATCGCCGTGTAGGAAATAAGAATATACTCACAATGGTAAAGATAATTAAAGAATAATAAATAAAATAATAAAAATATATAAGACTATGGATATTATAATTTCACAGGAGAATGGTGCTGCTATAGTAAATATAGTTGGTCGCCTTGATACAGTAACATCGCCCGAATTAGATAAAACTGTACAACCACTCCTTAAACAAGGAGCAACCATCGTTTTGAATTGCGAGAAGATGGAGTATTTAAGTTCTTCGGGACTACGTGTGGTACTTTCTACACACAAACAAATTACAGCCTTGGGAGGCCGTTTAATTGTACGTAACCTTAATAATGAAGTTCGTTCGGTGTTCGACTTGACAGGATTCTCATTTATGCTTAAAATTGAATAATAAGCCGACTTAAAAAATACCCTCCAAAGTTTTTTAAATACAAACTTTGGAGGGTATTTTTTAATAATATGGTTTATTATATAATAATTACAAAGCCAATCTTAATCCTACAATACATCCGCCACCTCTTGGTGCGCCCGAGCTGCGGTCGGCAGGACGGCAAATAGCGGCATCGACCAACCAGCTTCCACCACGTACAACACGTGTTTTTCCCTCGGCGGCTCCCTGTGGGTCAACAGCATCCTCTGCTGTATAATTGCCGTGCCAATCGCTGCACCACTCCCAGATGTTTCCACTCATATCATACAGACCAAGTTCATTGGGAGCCAACAGCTTCACCTTATGAGGGCGTTCCTCGGCATTATCCTTGTACCATCCCACATTGGCAAGAGTGTCGCTTCCGCAATAGAGATACCCTTTGGAACGATTACCACCCTTAGCGGCATATTCCCACTCGGCCTCGGTGGGCAAACGGAATGAGTCACCCGTAATCTCATTTAGTTTCGAGATGAATTGTTGGCAATCGACCCACGTCACCGACTCGACAGGCAACTGAGCATCATCGGTATAACCCGAAGGATTATTACCCATTACAGCCATCCACAACTCCTGTGTAACCTCGGTCTCGGCCAAATTAAAGTTTCCTACTGTAACCTTATGTGCGGGATACTCATCACTCTCGGCACCGGGGGCATTCTCGGCAGAGCCCATAACAAATGTGCCGCCCTCTACGGCAATCATCTTAAATGTTACACCATTGACTGTGTACTCTTTCACATTAACATCCTTGTTGCCCGAACACGACACCAATACTAATAGCAATAAACTGAAATAATACTTAACCATTTTTTAAAATTAAGAAACTGTTTTTATTGCACAAAGTTAATAAATTAATCGGGCTGCCAAATATTTTTTATAAACATATTGTATTGTTATAAACATTTAAAAAAAGAGACATACAATACATTATGCCAAACAAAAGCATTATCTTCGCAAAGATAACAGAAAAGCAGTATGAGAATATTTACAACAATGATTATGATATTGGTAAGTTCGTGTTTGATGGCACAAAGCTACACCGAGCTGTTTGTCGAAGGAGAAAAGCATCTTAAAGCCAATGACTACAGCAAAGCAGCGCAGCTCTTCAAACAGGTAATAGAGAAAGACTCTGCCAACAGATACAACGAATATGCCTATAGCAATTTAGCTTTTGCACAGTGGCAGTCGGGCGAGGGCGACAGTGCCATCGACTCCTACACAAAAGCGCTTAGATACAACCCCGAATCGGCACAGATAATGCAACAACGCGCCCGGCTCTACCTTGAGCAAGAGAAGAATGACAGCGCTCTTGCCGATTACAACAGAGTATTATCGATAGAGCCTCGCAACAGCCACGCACTGTTTATGCGTGCATATATATACGGGGAGAGAAAAGAGTACGAGAGAGCCTATTCCGACTATAATACACTATTGGCCATTGAGCCTGCAAACAACGATGCACGACTATCGTTGGCACTCCTCTACCACCGTGCCGGGCGCCTGAACGATGCCCTTATGCTGCTCGGCCTGCTCATCGACGGCAATCCACAGAATGCCGAGTTCTACTATGCCCGCAGCAATGTCGAGCGCGAAGAGGGACTTACTGTTCTTGCCATCATGGATATTGAAAAGGCAACCGTGCTTGCCCCAAACAATGCACAGTATCACATTGCCCACGCACAGCTTCTGCTTGCGCAGGGCGAGAAACGCGCCGCACGTGCCGCCCTCGACCGTGCCGTTGCCGCAGGACAACAGAGAGCTACCCTTTCCGAAATGTATAAAGAGTGTAATACAAACTAAAATCCTACAGCAACTCAAAAGAGCCATAATGCCCTACTTCAGCATCGTCATTTACGACGAGTAGAGAACAATGCAGTCCAAAAATTAGAAATAAACAGCATATTTTCGGATAAAAGCATTTTTAATGTTTTTTTATTAAAAAATTTATACACACGCCGAAAAAAAACTGTATATTTGGGCAACATTGGAAAAACAAGCATTATGACAGAAAAAAATTCTACGCCCTACAATATAAGGGAGAAAAAAGAGAAGAGCGCAACATACCGCTCTCTCATACGCGCCGAACTGGCCGACGAGTTATACGACAAGATTCTGAATCTTGTCGTAATTGAGAAGCGCTACCGCGACAAAGATTTCTCGGCAAAAGACCTTGCTCGCGAATTAGGAACAAACACCCGCTATATATCAGCAGTAATAAACTCGCGATTCAACACTAATTTTTCGTGTTTAATAAATGAGTATCGCATTAAGGAGGCACTGCATCGTATGACTGACAAGCGTTATAACAATATGAACATCGAAGAAATAGGCCTATCGGTAGGTTTTTCGAACCGTCAGTCATTCTACGCATCTTTCTTCAGAATAATGGGTGAGACACCTAACAACTACCGCAAAAGGCACAACACAAGTAAATAAGCCACAATGGAGCAGACAGTACGCGATAAGATATTGGAGATAAAAAAGAGCCTGCGCTTGTCAATGAACGGCGTAGTCTCATCGCTGCAACGCAAGCAAGGTCTCGACTACAAAATTAATTTTGGAGTCGAGATTCCCCGTCTGAAAAGCATTGCAGCGCAATACCCCAAAGAACGTACCCTTGCGCTTGCCCTGTGGCAAGAAAACATACGTGAATGTAAAATGCTTGCAATAATGCTTATGCCAAGCGAAGCATTCACCGCTACCGATGCCAACAGATGGATAGCAGAGACTCCATTCACCGAGGTTGCCGACCATCTTTCAATGCAGTTGCTATGTCATCTGCCCGACGCAGCGCAACAGGCTGCAACGTGGATAGAGAGCAACGAGGGACTATTCCCCTATTGCGGTTTTCTCACCCTGTCGCATCTGTTCCGACAAGGCACGAAGCTTGATGCCGAGAACGAAAGACGCTATTTGAAAGCAGCGGCCGAGGTACTATCACAAGAGAAGAACCGAGTTTTGCAAACCTGCGCCTATGCATCGTTACAAAAATACTGTGCTCTTGACGAGGATTGCCTCGATAAAGTAACAAAACACAAGCAAATGCAACATATTTTCATCTAAAAAACAATAAAAAAGCGTTACACACATATAGTATTATAAAAAAAGAGATAACTTTGTAGCAACTACGCACAGATGGATACCACCACCGCAGAGATAGTAGAACAACTATTTACCGATTACCTAAAGGAGAACAAACTGCGCCGCACCCCCGAGCGATATGCAATATTATCGGCAGTTTACTCCATAGATGGTTATTTCGACATTGAGACACTGCATAAATATCTCGAAGAGAACGAGAAATTTATGGTAAGCAAGGCAACGGTATATAACACCATATCCCTACTGATAAATGCCGACCTTGTCATCCATCACCAGTTTGGTGGAGAGTCGATGTACGAAAAATGTTATGGTGGAGAGAAGTGCTATACAATATGCACTAAATGCCATAAGGTCGAGGAGGCAAAAAACATTAAGATAAGCGAAAATATAGCAACAAATATAAAACGATTTTATCCGACACACTTTTCGCTATACATATACGGGCTATGCAGCAAATGCAACCGCACACAAAAGCGGCGCCGACAGAGAAAGAGATAATGTAGCAGCGAAAGTAATAACGATAAGCAAACATAGAAGAACAACGATATGAAGAAAAAGATTGACGTACTTTTGGGTCTCCAATGGGGAGACGAGGGAAAAGGCAAGATTGTAGACGTGCTTACCCCCCAATACGATGTTGTAGCACGCTTTCAGGGTGGTCCCAATGCAGGACACACACTCGAATTTGGTGGCAAGAAATTTGTATTGCGTTCAATCCCCTCGGGAATCTTCCAGGGCGACCAGATAAACATCATTGGTAATGGTGTTGTACTTGACCCCGCACTATTCAAAGGCGAGGCTGTAGAGTTAGAGAAAGCAGGATACAATCTTAAAAAGAACCTCTTTATCTCTAAAAAAGCACACCTTATTCTGCCCACAGGCCGTGTACTCGATGCTGCATATGAGGCAGCAAAGGGCGACGCAAAGGTTGGTACTACAGGTAAGGGTATAGGCCCCACATACACCGACAAGATAAGCCGTAACGGTCTGCGTGTAGGCGATATTTTGGAGAATTTCGAACAGAAATATGCACAGGCAAAGGCTCGTCACGAGCAGATACTGAAAAGCCTCAACTACAGCTATGACCTTACCGAGGCCGAGGCTGTATGGCTCGACGCCATCAACTACCTTAAGGAGTTCCGTCTCATCGACAGCGAGCAGATGGTAAACGACCTGATGAACGAAGGCAAGAGCGTTCTTGGCGAGGGCGCACAGGGCAGCCTCCTTGACATTGACTTTGGCAGCTACCCCTTTGTGACATCATCAAACACAGTCTGCGCAGGAGCCTGCACAGGATTGGGTATTGCCCCCAACAGAATTGGCAACGTCTATGGAATAACAAAGGCCTATTGCACACGTGTAGGTGCAGGTCCTTTCCCCACAGAGCTATTCGACGAGGTTGGAGCACTCATGCGCGACCGCGGCCACGAGTATGGCGCAGTAACTGGACGCGAGCGTCGTTGCGGATGGATTGACCTTGTAGCACTCAAATACACCATAATGATAAACGGTGTTACACATCTTATCCTTATGAAGAGTGACGTACTCGACACCTTCCCCACAATCAAGGCCTGCGTAGCATACAAGAAGAACGGCGAGACACTGCAGCATCTGCCCTACGACATCAGCGATGTAGAGCCCGTATACACCGAGCTTCCCGGTTGGCAGTGCGACCTCACAAAGATTACTCGTGAAGAGGATCTTCCCAAAGCATTCACCGACTACGTTAATTTCCTTGAGGAGCAGCTTGGAGTACCTGTAAAATATATCTCTATCGGTCCCGACCGAGAGCAGACAATCACACGCAATATCTAAAAAACATTGCGTTGTAAATATAAAAAACGTTGCAGGCCAATCCCTTTGATTCGTCTGCACGTTTTTATCACATAGAAGCAAGAGTACCGTCACTTGCTTTTGCAGGGATGACACTTGAGCTAAAAAGACTAAATATTTAACATAAGAAACAACTAATGAGCATCTTAACGATTTTAGGAGCAAGCAGTATTACAGCATATATCACAAGCGATACAACAGGATATATGGGCGGCAGTATGCTCTACTGGGTACTATTCATAGGAATAGCGATAATAAGCTATATTGTACAGATGAACCTGCAACATAAGTTCGACAAGTTCTCTAAAATGCCATTGGGCAACGGAATGACAGGCCGCGACATTGCCCTTAAAATGTTGCACGACAATGGCATATACGACGTAAAGGTAATAAGCACCCCCGGTCGCCTCACCGACCACTACAACCCCGCCGACCGCACAGTAAACCTTAGCGAGGGAGTATACAACTCATCAAGCATCGCAGCAGCAGCCGTTGCAGCCCACGAGTGCGGACACGCAGTGCAACACGCAACAGCATATG
Organism: Bacteroidaceae bacterium; assembly: GCA_017647725.1. Lineage (GTDB taxonomy): Bacteria > Bacteroidota > Bacteroidia > Bacteroidales > Bacteroidaceae > HGM04593. Next base: position 148 of record JAGCKB010000226.1, on the reverse strand, counting down.
CCCCGCTTACAATGCGCTCGAAACTTGTTCCCGTTGTCTCATTTGCATCGAATTGGATGACCTGGATTCTACTCATAGGAATACTCACCGTACAGATGTTTCCTGCCATCCTACTGCTGGGAATAGCCCTCTTTGCAATGACAACACT